>NZ_LZJD01000080.1:0-71642 GCF_001666875.1 Mycobacterium sp. E802 | reverse complement strand
CTTGGCCGTGTCCCTGGCGGCGCTGGGCCTGGCCGGGGTGCTCGCCGTCGGCTTCGATCCGGGCGGCGAGCAGTACCAGTTCGTCGAATCACACCGCTGGATACCGTCATTCGGTACCGGTTACATTCTCGGAGTCGACGGGATCGCGTTGGCACTGGTCGTGCTCACCGCGGTACTGCTCGCCGCCCGGATCGAAGCCGACGGCGAGCACCCCGGCCAGGCCCAGCGCCGCCAGGGACACGGCCAACGCCAGCCATTTCGCCAGCGTCTGCTGCGCGGCCGGGACCAGCATCACGACGACCGCCCCGACCGTCGGGACCACCCACAACGCTGTCAACCACGGAACCGTACTCACCACAGTCGCACCGCCAGGATCGCCGCCACCACCAGGGCCGCTCCGCCCAGCATCGACAGTGCATAGGACCGGGCGAAGCCGGACTGGACCTGACGTAGCGTGTCGGACGTTCGAGTGACGAGAGCAGCCAGCCCGCCGGCGGTACCGTCGACAACCTTGTCGTCGACGGCGACCAGGGCTGCGGTGAGGGTCTGACCACCTCGCATGAACACCGCCTCGTTGAACGCGTCACCGTACAGGTCCTGTCGGGCCGCCACGGTCAGTGCCGACCCAGCGGGTACGTCAGCCGGAACCGGCCGCTGCGCATACATCCGGTAGGCCACCAAGATGCCGACGGTGACGACCGACAACACCACCACGGTGACCACCCAGGCCGGGACCGCATGATGTGCCTCGTGGCTGCCGACCACCGGTTCCAGCCAGTGCGCCAGCGTGCCGCCGATCGCCAGCGCCCCACCAGAGACCACCGAACCGACCGCGAGCAGGATCATCGGCCCCGTCATCACGGCCGGCGCCTCATGCGGATGAGCCTTTGACTCCCAACGCTTTTCGCCGAAGAACGTCATCAGCATCACCCGGGTCATGTAGAACGCGGTGATCCCCGCACCCAGGATGGCCGCTCCACCCAGGATCACCCCGCGCGCTCCACCGGCCCCCAACGCGGCTTCGATGATGCTGTCTTTCGAGAAGAAACCGGCCAGCGGTGGCACACCGATGATCGCCAGGTAGCCGAGCCCGAACGTGGCGAACGTGATCGGTAGGACCTTGCGCAACCCGCCGTAGCGGCGCATGTTCACCTCGTCGTCCATGGCATGCATCACCGATCCGGCGCCGAGGAACAAGCCGGCCTTGAAGAAGCCGTGGGTCAGCAGATGCATGATCGCGAACGCGTAGCCGGCGGGGCCGAGTCCGGCCGCCAGCACCATGTAGCCGATCTGCGACATGGTCGACGCGGCAAGGGCTTTCTTGATGTCGTCCTTGGCGCAGCCGATGATCGCGCCGAACAGCAGTGTCACCGCACCGACGATCACCACGCCGGTCTGCGCGGCCGGGGCGAGATTGAAGATCGGCCCGGACCGCACGATCAGATAGACGCCGGCGGTGACCATGGTGGCAGCGTGAATCAGCGCCGACACCGGCGTCGGGCCCTCCATGGCATCACCCAACCAGGACTGCAACGGCACCTGGGCCGACTTGCCGCACGCTCCCAACAGCAGCAGTAGGCCGATGGCGGTGAGCGTGGCCTCACTCAATGCCGGTGCGGCACTGAATACTCCGTCAAAGGAGATCGACCCGACGGCGGCGAACATGATCATCAGCGCGATCGCCAGGCCCATGTCACCGACCCGGTTGACGACGAACGCCTTCTTGGCCGCGGTGGCCGCCGACGGTTTGTGGGACCAGAACCCGATCAGCAGGTACGACGCCAGGCCCACCCCTTCCCACCCGGCGTACAGGCCCAGATAGTTGTCGGCGAGGACCAGCAGCAGCATGGCGGCCAGAAACAGGTTGAGGTAGGCGAAAAACCGCCTGCGGTCCACGTCATGGGCCATATAGCCGATCGAGTAGATGTGGATCAGCGAGCCGACACCGGTGATCAGCAGCACAAAGCACACCGACAACTGGTCAAGCTGCAGGCCGAAATCCACCTGGAGGCCGGCGACAGGGACCCAGGAGAACAAATTCTCGGAAAGTGCGCGGTGTTCACCGTCGCGGCCCAACATCTCGACGAACAACACGACGCTCACCGCGAAGGCGGCAAGCGCTGTGGCACACCCGAGCAGATGCCCCCACCGGTCAGAACGCCTGCCGGTGAGCAGCAGGACCGCTGCTCCGGCAGCAGGCAGGACGATAACGAGCCACACCGGGAGCCAATCAGTCAGCGTCATAGTGCCCTTAGTGCTTCAGCAGGCTGGCGTCGTCGACCGAGGCCGAGCGGCGGGTACGGAAGATGGTCATGATGATGGCCAGGCCCACCACCACCTCACAGGCGGCGACGACCATCGTGAAAAACGCCACCACCTGGCCGTCGAGCTGACCGTGCATGCGGGAGAACGCCACGAAGGCCAGGTTGGCGGCATTGAGCATGAGTTCGACGCACATGAACATGACGATGGCGTTGCGCCGCAACAGCACTCCGGCCGCCCCGATCGTGAACAACAGGGCCGACAGGTACAGATAATTGTCAGGATTCACTAAATCACCCCTCCCCGTTCCCCGAGCTGCTGATCGTGCGCTGCGAAAGTATGGCGCTGACCGACAACACCGCATCGGAGCCGTCGGGCAGCCGGGCCGGGACGTCGACGGCGTTATGTCGGGCGTACACACCGGGATTGGGCAACGGCGTCGGGTGCCTACCGTGCTGGAACCGTTCCACGGCCAGTTCCCGCTGGGTCTTACGACGCTCGAAACGTTCCCGGTGCGCCAGCACCATCGCGCCCAGCGCCGCGGTGATCAGCAGGGTGCTCGTCAACTCGAATGCCCATAGGTAGCGGGTGAAGATCAACGCGGCCAGACCTTCCACGTTGCCGCCGCTGTTGGCCTCGGCCAGACCGGTGAAACCGGCGACCGACACGTTGCCGATCCCGGCGATCAACAGGATGCCGAAACCGACACCCACCGCCAACGCCGCAAGGCGCTGTCCCCGTATGGTTTCCGTGAACGATTCGGTCAGGTCGACGCCGATGAGCATCAGCACGAACAAGAACAGCATCATCACCGCGCCGGTGTAGACGACCACCTGCACCACTCCGAGGAACAGGGCGTCCTGGGCGATGTAGAGGACCGCCAGGGCGATCATGGTGCAGGCCAGAAACACCGCGGAGTACACCGCTTTCGGGGCGGCCACCACACCGATGGCGCCCAGGACCGCCACGGTGCCCAGGATCCAGAACAGCACCGCTTCCGACGTCGAGGTCCGCGCCGCGTTCTCAGCGGCGAGCAACAGGACGTCCGGAGTCACTGGGCGTCCTGGGGCAGCGGGTTGATCCGGCCGAGGTAGTAATCGTCGTCGGTGCTGCCCGGCGCCATGTCGTGAGGAGGCGGCTGCATGCCCGGTTGCAGCGGCGCCAGCAGTTTGTCCTTGCCCCAGATCAGGTCGGAGCGGTTGTCGTCGGCCATCTCGTACTGATTGGTCATGGTCAGCGCACGCGTCGGGCAGGCTTCGATGCACAGTCCGCAGCCGATGCAACGCAGGTAGTTGATCTGGTACACGCGGCCGTATCGTTCGCCCGGCGAGAAGCGTTCGTCGGCGGTGTTGTCGGCGCCTTCGACGTAGATGGCGTCGGCCGGGCAGGCCCAGGCGCACAACTCGCAACCGATGCACTTCTCCAGGCCGTCGGGGTAGCGGTTGAGTTGATGTCGTCCGTGGTAGCGCGGTGCCACCGGGCCGGGCTTCTCCGGATACTCTTCGGTGAGCGGCTTTTTGAACATCGAGCCGAAGGTGACCGCGAATCCGGCCAGGGCGTCGAGGAATTTGGGCCTCTTAGACATCGATGGCCTCCTTTCCAGCATTCGGCAGCGGCGGTATCGGGTAGGCACCGGCGCTCTGCTCGGGTATCGGCGCCACGGATGTGCCGCGCAGCGTTTTCCACAGCGCGGCAGCCAGCAGCGCCACCACCACGACTGCGGTGGTCACCAGACCGGTGGCCCAGTTGTGGTAGCCGTGCTCGCGCAGGCTGTGGGTGACGGCGACGACCATGATCCAGACCAGCGACACCGGGATGAGCACCTTCCAGCCCAAGGCCATGAACTGGTCGTAGCGCAGCCGCGGCAGTGTCGCGCGCAGCCAGAAGTACAGGAACATGAACGTCCACACCTTGGCGACGAACCACAGCAGCGGCCACCAGCCGCTGTTGGCGCCGTCGATCAGGTTGAACGGGAAGGGGGCGTGCCAGCCGCCCAGGAACATGGTGGTGGCCAGCGCGGACACCGTGGTCATGTTGACGTACTCGGCGAGCATGAACATCGCGAACTTCAACGACGAGTACTCGGTGTGGAATCCGCCGACGAGCTCTCCTTCGGCCTCGGGCAGATCGAAAGGCGCCCGGTTGGTTTCGCCCACCATCGAGGTCACATACACGGCGAACGATGGCAGGAGCAGGAACACATACCAGGTCCGGTCCTGGGCGGCCACGATGCCCGAGGTGGACATCGTGCCCGCATACAGGAACACCGCGGCGAAGGACAACGCCATCGCGATCTCGTACGAAATCACCTGCGCGCTGGACCGAAGCCCACCCAACAGTGGATACGTCGATCCGGACGCCCAGCCGGCCAACACGATCCCGTACACCCCGATCGAGGTGACGGCGAGGATATAAAGGACCGCAACCGGAAGGTCGGTCAATTGCAGTGCGGTGCGGTGCCCGAACACCGATACCTCGCCGCCCATGGGGATCACGGCGAACGCCATGAAGGCCGGGATCACCGCGATCACCGGGGCCAGCAGATAGATGGGTTTGTCGATGCCGGCCGGGGTGAGGCCTTCTTTGAGGGCGAGTTTGACGCCGTCGGCCAACGATTGCAGCAGACCCCAGGGGCCGACGCGGTTGGGCCCGGGCCGCATCTGCATGCGGCCCAAGATTTTCCGTTCGATCAGGATCGCGGCGAGCACGGTCAGCAGCAGGAAGACGAACACACCGAGCGCCTTGGCCAGGATCAGCCACCACGGGTCGTGTCCGAACAACGTGGGGTCGGGATAGGTCATGAGACGGTCCGCGAAATCGACACCGGCGAAATGGACGCCGGCGAAATGGACACCACGGCCCCGGGGCTCACCCCGAGCTGCCGGTGGATCGCCGACCCGGGGGAGTTGGTGGGCAGCCATACCACGCGGTCGGGCATCTCGGTCACCGCCAGCGGCAAGGTGATCGATCCGCGATCGGTGCTGACGAGCACCGAGTCATCCGTTGATGCACCGATTTCGCACGCTGTGTTCGCCGAGATCCGCGCGACCGGGCCCACCGCGGTGCCGGCCAGATACGGTTCACCATCCTGAAGCCGTCCGGCGTCCAGCAGCAGCCGCCAACTGGCGAGAACGGCCTGCCCGGCACCGGGGGTGGCAAGTGGCTCAGCTGAGACCGACGGTGCGGCGGGGCGGGCTGCGGTCCACGCACCGAGCTGCGCCAGCTCATGGTCGGCGGCCTCGGCGCCGGTCAGACCAAGGTCGATGCCGATCTCATCGGCGAGATAGTGCAACACCCGTAGATCGGGGATGGCGTTGGTCTGCAGCGCCGGCATGAACGGCCGAATCCTGCCTTCCCAGTTGAGGTATGCGCCGCCTTTTTCGACCACCGGAGCCACCGGGAACACCACATCGGCCAGGGCGGTGACCTCGCTTTCGCGCAATTCCAGGCTCACCACGAACGGGGTGGCCCGCAGCGCCGCCAGCGCGGCGGCGGGATCTGGCAGGTCGGTGACCTCCACGCCGCCGACGAGGAGCGCCGAGAGCCGCCCGTCGGCCCCGGCCGCCACGATGGCGTTGGTGTCGCGGCCTCCGGTATCGGGTAGCTCATCGGTGTTCCACACCGCCGCAACCTGTGCTCGAGCCTCGGCATCGGCGACGGGGCGCCCGCCGGGCAGCAGGTTGGGCAGCGCACCGGCCTCCAACGCCCCGCGCTCACCGGCCCGCCGCGGAATCCAGGCCAGCCGGGCACCGGTCGCGTCGGCCAGCCGCGACGCGGCCGACAGCGCTCCCGGAGAGGTGGCCAGCCGCTCACCGATCAGGATGACCACGCCGGGGCGGCACAACCGCTCGTCATCGGCGAGCGCATCTAGTGCGACGGCTTCAGCCCCGGGGACCGTGGGGATCAGCGTGCCGGTCAGCTTGGTCAGCCCCCGGCTGGCGAACGGAGCAACCGCGAGGATCTGCAGGCCGTTCTTGCGGACGGCCTTGCGCAGCCGCAGAAAGACGATCGGCGATTCCTCTTCGGGCTCGAACCCGACGAGCAGCACCGTCGGCGCCTTCTCCAGCTCGGCGTACCGCAGCGTCATCGGCTGTCCGGCGACCCGGGACGCCAGGAATTCGGCTTCCTCGCCGGAGTGGGGGCGGGCCCGGAAATCGATGTCGTTGGTGTTCAGGACCATTCGCGCGAACTTCGAATACGCGTAGGCGTCCTGCACGGTGCACCGGCCGCCTACCAGCACCCCGGTGTTCGACCCGGCGGCCAGCAGGCCGGCCCCGGCCACGGTCAACGCCTCCGACCACGAGGCCGGACGCAACACCCCGTCCTCGCGGACCAACGGCGTGGTGATCCGGTCACCGACTGTTGCGTAGGTGAAGGCCCACCGGCCCTTGTCGCAGTTCCATTCCTCGTTGACCTCGGGATCGTCGCCGGCCAAGCGACGCATGACTTTTCCGCGGCGGTGGTCGGTGCGCTGCGCGCACCCCGACGCGCAGTGTTCACAGACGCTGGGGCTGGACACCAGGTCGAACGGCCGGGCCCGGAACCGGTAGGCCGTCCCGGTGAGAGCTCCCACCGGGCAGATCTGGACTGTGTTGCCGGAGAAGTAGGACTGGAACGGTTCGCCTGGGGCGATGCCGACCTGTTGCAGCGCACCGCGTTCCAGTAGGTCGATGAACGGATCGCCGGCGATCTGGGCCGAGAACCGGGTGCACCGTGCACACAGCACGCAGCGTTCGCGATCCAGCAGCACCTGAGCGGAAATGCTGATCGGTTTCGGGAACGTCCGCTTGACGTCCTCGAACCGGGTTTCCGGACGCCCGTTGGACATTGCCTGGTTCTGCAGTGGGCATTCCCCGCCTTTGTCGCAGATCGGGCAGTCCAGCGGGTGGTTGATCAGCAACAGCTCCATCACCCCGCGCTGTGCCTTGTCGGCCGCCTCGGAGCTGAACTGGGTGTGCACCACCATGTCCGGGCTGACCGTGGTGGTGCACGAGGCCATCGGCTTGCGCTGGCCCTCGACCTCCACCAGGCACTGGCGGCAGGCGCCGACCGGATCGAGCAACGGGTGATCACAGAACCGGGGGATCTGGATTCCCATCAGCTCGGCGGCGCGGATCACCAACGTGCCCTTGGGCACACTGACCTGCTCACCGTCGATCGTCAGCGACACCATCTCCACGGGTGGGGTGTCCTTGGTCGGCTCGGCCAGCGTCATGCACACCTCCCTTTCCTTCCGCGAGCAGACGCAAACCCGTACCTTTTTGGCGAAAAATGTACGGGTTTGTGTCTGCTCGCGGCAAAAAACATTCAGGCCCCCGCCCCTTCGGTGGCCATCACGGTCGAGGCGTGCGGATCGAACGGGCAACCGCCGTCCAGGTGCGCCACATACTCGTCGCGGAACTGCTTGATCGAGGACATGACCGGGCTGGCTGCGCCGTCACCCAAGGCGCAGAACGACTTTCCGAAGATGGTGTCGGAGATGTCGAGCAGCTTGTCGATGTCGGACTGAGTTCCAGCCCCGCTTTCCAGCCGCGCATAGATCTGGGCCAGCCAGTACGTACCCTCGCGGCACGGTGTGCATTTGCCGCATGACTCGTGGGCGTAGAACTGTGTCCAGCGCCGCACCGCCCGCACCACGCAGGTGGTCTCGTCGAAGATTTGCAGGGCCTTGGTGCCGAGCATGGACCCGACGGAAGCCATGCCCTCGTAATCCAATGGCACGTCGATGTGTTCGGCCGTCAACAACGGGGTCGACGAACCGCCCGGGGTCCAGAACTTCAGGGTGTGCCCGTCGCGTACGCCCCCGGCATAGTCGAGCAGCTCGCGCAGCGTGATGCCGAGCGGAGCCTCGTATTGGCCGGGCCGGTTGACGTGACCGGACAACGAATACAACGTGAAGCCCGGGGATTTCTCCGACCCCATCGAGCGGAACCAGTCCACTCCGTTGGCCATGATCGGTGGCACGCTGGCGATTGACTCGACGTTGTTGACCACCGTGGGGCAGGCATACAGACCGGCGACAGCGGGAAACGGTGGGCGCAAACGTGGTTGGCCCCGTCGGCCCTCCAGAGAATCGAGGAGTGCGGTCTCCTCACCACAGATGTAGGCGCCGGCACCGGCGTGCACCGTCACGTCCAGGTCGAAGCCCGAGCCGAGGATGTCCGCGCCCAGATATCCGGCAGTGTACGCTTCGGCGACCGCGGCCTGCAATCGACGCAACACCGGTACCACCTCACCGCGGACGTAGATGAAGGCGTGCCGGGCCCGGATCGCGTACGACGCGATGATGACGCCCTCGACCAGGAAGTGCGGCGTGGTCAGCAGGAGCGGAATGTCCTTGCAGGTGCCAGGTTCGGACTCGTCGGCGTTGACCACCAGATAATGCGGCTTGGCGCCGGCGCCTTCCTCGCCTTGCGGAATGAACGACCACTTGGTCCCGGTCGGGAACCCGGCACCGCCCCGTCCGCGCAGCCCAGAATCCTTCACCAGTGCGATCACATCATCCGGTCCCATTGCCAGGGCCCGCTGCAGACCGCGGTACCCGTCGTGACGGCGGTAAGTGTCCAACGTCCACGGTTCTGGTTCGTCCCAGAATCGGCTCAGTACCGGGGTCAGTGGCGTCATGCGGTCGGTCCTGCCTCCGGAGTGGCCATTCCGCGTTGCCGGGCTTCACGTAATCCCGCCAACGAGGCCACCCCCGGGGCACCGCCGGGAACGTGCGGGTTGTTCAGCCCGGCCAAGGTGCGCGCGGTTTCTCGAAAGGTGCACAGCGGCGCCCCGCGCGTCGGTGCCGGCGGTGTCCCGTCGCGTAATCCGTCGGCGAGATCCCGTGCCGACGACGGGGTCTGGTTGTCGTAGAACTCCCAGTTGACCATCACGACCGGGGCGTAATCACATGCGGCGTTGCACTCGATGTGCTCGAGGGTGACCCGACCGTCGGGGGTGGTTTCGCCGGCGTGGATGTCGAGATGATCTTGCAGCGCGTCCAGGATCGCGTCTCCGCCCATGATTGCGCACAGCGTGTTGGTGCACACCCCGACGAGGTAGTCGCCCGTCGGGCTGCGCCGGTACATCGAGTAAAACGTGGCCACCGCGATGACCTCGGCGTCGGTCAGATCCAACATCGTTGCGCAGAAACGGATTCCGGCCGGCGTGAGGCAACCGTCCTCGGCTTGAACCAGATGCAGCAGCGGTAACAGGGCGGAGCGGGCGTGAGGATAGCGGCCGATGATCTGTCCTGCGTCGACGGACAACCGCTCCGTCACGTCGTCTGGATACGCGGCGGGCCCGTTGATCGGCGGGCCCGCTTCATCGGGGCGTTGCCCCAGTTGAATGAAGACGTCCGTCATCCGTGCTGTCTCCTCTTCGCGCAAGCGCTCACAGGCTGTTTGTTCTTCGCGCAAGCGCTCATTAGCGGTCCACCCCACCCATCACCGGATCAATCGACGCCACCGCCGCGATCGCATCGGCGACCATGCCGCCCTCACACATCGCCGCCACCGCTTGCAGATTCGTGAACGACGGGTCGCGATAGTGCACCCGGTAGGGCCGGGTTCCGCCGTCCGATACCATGTGCACGCCCAGTTCACCGCGCGGGGACTCGACCGCGACGTAGCACTGTCCGGCCGGTACCCGGATCCCCTCGGTGACGAGCTTGAAGTGGTGGATCAGCCCTTCCATCGAGTGGCCCATGATCCTCGCGATGTGTTCGGGGGAGTTGCCCAGTCCATCGGGGCCCACCTTGAGATCGGCAGGCCAGGCCAGCTTCTTGTCGTTGATCATCACCGGACCGTCGCCCATCTTCTCGAGCCGGTCCACACACTGCTCGACGATCTTGAGCGACTCCCGCATCTCCTTGACGCGGATGATGTAGCGGCCGTAGGAGTCACAGCGGTCATCGGTGATCACGTCGAATTCATAGTCCTGGTAACCGCAATACGGTTGTGTGCGCCGTAGATCGTGGGGGAGCCCGGTCGAGCGCAACACCGGGCCGGTGATTCCCAACGCGATGCAACCGGTCAGGTCGAGGTACCCCACGCCGACGGTGCGGGCCTTCCAGATGTAGTTCTCGTTGAGCAGATCCTCCAAGTCGCCCAAGCGTTTCGGCAACAGATCGAGCAGCGCCCGCACCTGGCTGAGCGCGTCGTCGGGAAGGTCGGCGGCCAGCCCGCCCGGCCGGATGTAGGCGTGGTTCATCCGCAGCCCGGTGATCGACTCGAAGACCCGCAGGATCTCCTCGCGTTCCCGAAAGCCGTAGAACATCGCGCTCATCGCACCGAGTTCCATCCCGCCGGTGGCGAGCGCCACCAGATGCGAGGAGATGCGGTTGAGCTCCATGAGCATCACCCGGATCACGCTGGCGCGCGGTGGAATATCGTCGGTGACGCCGAGCAACTTCTCCACGCCCAGGCAGTACGCAGTCTCGTTGAAGAACGGCGAGAGGTAGTCCATGCGGGTGACGAACGTGACGCCCTGCGTCCAGTTCCGGTACTCCAGGTTCTTCTCGATACCGGTGTGCAGATAACCGATCCCGCAACGGGCTTCGGTGATGATCTCGCCTTCGATCTCGAGGATCAACCTGAGTACCCCGTGCGTCGACGGGTGCTGCGGTCCCATGTTGACCACGATGCGTTCACCCGCGTGCTCACGAGCCGCGGCCACCACGTCATCCCAGTCCTGTCCGCCGACCACCACGACGGGGGATTCGGTGCTCATCAGTTGTAGGACCTCCGCTGATCGGGCGGCGGGATCTGCGCGCCGTGATACTCGACCGGAATTCCGCCCAGTGGATAGTCCTTGCGCTGTGGGTGACCCACCCAGTCGTCGGGCATCTCGATGCGGGTCAGTGCGGGATGTCCGTCGAAGATGATGCCGAAGAAGTCGTAGGTCTCACGCTCATGCCAATCGGTGGTCGGGTACACCGCATACAGCGACGGGATGTGCGGATCGGCGTCCGGCGCCGCAACTTCCAACCGGATCCTGCGGTTGTGGGTGATCGACATCAGCGGGTACACAGCGTGCAGTTCGCGACCGGTGTCGCCGGGGTAATGCACACCGCTCACACCGAGGCACATCTCGAACCGCAGGTGCGGATCGTCGCGCAACACACTGGCGACCGCGGGCAGTTGCACCCGGCTGACCTCCAAGGTGAGTTCGTCGCGATAGACCACGACGCGTTCGATGGAGACCGCATAGCGTTCCTCGCCGAGTACCTCGGCGAGACGGTCGACCACCTCGTCGTAGTAGTGGCCGTAGGGCCGTGGGGAGCTTCCGGGCAACGCCACCGGACGCACCAGCCGGCCGTAGCCCGACGTGTCCCCGGTGCCCGACGCTCCGAACATGCCGCGACGGGTCCCGATCACCTCCCCGCCATCGGTGCCGGTGCCGTTCCCGTCGGGCCCGCTCACCGCAACAACCCCTTGAGTTCAATGGTCGGCGGCACGGCCAGCGCCGCCTGTTCGGCCTCGCGGATGGCCTCGGCACGGTTCACCCCGAGCGGCATCTGCTGAATCTTGTCGTGCAGCTTGAGGATTGCGTGCAGCAGCATTTCCGGCCGTGGTGGGCAGCCGGGCAGGTAGATGTCCACCGGAACCACATGGTCCACACCCTGGACCACCGCGTAGTTGTTGAACATTCCCCCGGATGAGGCGCAAACCCCCATGGCCAGTACCCATTTCGGCTCGGCCATCTGGTCGTAGATCTGCCGCAGCACCGGGGCCATCTTCTGGCTCACCCGTCCCGCCACGATCATCAGATCAGCCTGACGCGGGGTGGCCGAGAACCGTTCCATGCCGAACCGGGCGATGTCGAAGCGCGGCCCGGCCGTCGACATCATCTCGATTGCGCAACACGCGAGCCCGAACGTGGCCGGCCACAGCGACCCTTTGCGGACGTATCCGGCGACGGCCTCCACCGTCGACAACAGGATCCCCCCGGGCAGCCGTTCTTCTAGTCCCAATTCAGGCCCCCTCGCCGCCACACGTAGGCGTACGCCACGAACACCGTGAGCATGAACAGCAGCATCTCCACCAGCGCGAACAACCCGAGACTGTCGAAGGCCACGGCCCAGGGGTAGAGGAAGACGATTTCGATGTCGAAGACGATGAACAACATCGCGGTCAGGTAATACCTGATCGGCATGCGCTGGCCGGTCACGCCGGCCGCGCCGGGCTGCATCGGCTCGATACCGCACTCGTAGGCCTCGAGCTTGGACCGGTTGTACCGACGTGGGCCGATGACGAGCGCGATTCTGACGGACACCACGGCGAAGGCGGCCGCAATCGCTCCGAGAACCAGGATGGGCGTGTACAAACTCATGCCGCGTATCGCTCCCTCGCCTGCTTGTCGATGTGAGCTAACCCACAGCCTAGCGAGCTTTGCGGTCTACGCCACTCATTTTGGTTAGTATCGTTTCATATCGAGGCAGCGTGTCGCTGCGGCCACAGCTGTGCCGTGAACAGTCAACGGCAGCAGGGAAATTCGCTGAAAATCACCGCACCGACGCGCGCAGCAGCGACACCACTGCGTCGCCCAGGCGGATCGGGTCGATCGGGTGCGGCACCGCGGCCTCGGCCTGTGACCAGCTAGCCAGCCAGGCGTCGTCGGGCCGGCCGGTCAGCACCAGGATGGGCGGACACTCGGCGACCTCGTCCTTGAGTTGCTTGGCCACGCCCATGCCCCCGGCCGGGGTGGCCTCGCCGTCGAGAATGGCCAGATCGATGCCCCCGGCGTCCATCTGCGAGACCACTGCGGGTGCGGTCGCGATGTCGAGGTATTCGAGCTCGGGGAGGTCGGGGTGTACACGTTTGCCAAGGGCGAGTCGTACCTGTTCGCGGGTGCGCGGATTGTCGCTGTACACCAGGATGCGCAGCGGCGCGGTGCCGGCCATGGTGCCGATGCTACTGCTGACGACGCCTCACACCGCAGAACTTAGGTGAATTCTGTTGCGGCGCATCAGTCCCGTGTGAAGACCAATTCGCCCGACACCGTGGCGGTCGGACCCACCATGCCCAGGAGGTCGCCCGACACACCGAACTCGGCGCGTTCGACCGACACCTGGCCGCGGAGTTGCAGCGCGCCGTCGTCGAGCACCTCCACATCGACCGGCAGCTCGATGGTTTTCGACACCCCTCGCACCGTCAGCACCGTCGCCAGACGCGCCACCGCGCCGCTGGCCGGGCTCAATCCTGTCACCTGAACGGTGATGTCGGGATGGGTCTGTACGTCGAAGAAATCGGCGGACCGCAGATGGTCGTCGCGTTTGCCGATCCCGGTTCGCAGCGACGCGGCCGTGATCACCACCCGGCCGGTCACGTCGTCGCCGGCCGAACCCGAACCGGTGAATTCGGTGAAGCAACCCTTCACCGTGGCCAGTCCCCACAGGGTCTTGTTCCGGAACGTCACCCGGGAACGGGCGGGCACCAGCGTCCAGCTTCCGGCGCTCGCGGTGACGATGTCGCCGAGCGTGGGCATGAAACCTCCATCTATCGATTCAGCTCAGGTCAGAAGCGGTGCGATGTCCTTCGGATCGAAGTACTCGTCGATTCGGCGGATCAGTCCGTCGGTACCCACTTTGATCACGATGCATACCCGCAGCGCGATCGAGGCCCCGTCGCGTCCGGCGGCGTGCAACACATGCTGTTGCACGAATCCGCCGTCGAAGAACTGCCGGTCCAGCACCTCGTACCGGCGCTCGCGGGTCGCGTTGATGAACCAGTCGATCACCTTCAACGCGCGAGCCCGGTCGTTGTCCCTGGTATCGCCGGAGTGCCATACCGATACATCGTCGGCCCACAATCGGGCCACGCTGTCGGTGTCGCCCCGCTCGATCGCCTCGAACAGTCGATGCGCGACGTTGTCGACGAGTTCGACTTCGGTAGGTGACATCATCGGCTCCTCCGTAGGGGTCGACCTCGACCGCCAATCAGGTTGGGACGCCCGCACACGCCCGGCACACGCCGAGATCTACACCAGGGCGGTGCCTGCGCGTCGACCACGACCATGGGGTGGAAATCGGCACGGGCGGGGCTCACTGCGCCTCGTATCCGGGATGCGCGGCGGCGAGCCGTTGACCCACCAGAACGCGCAAGCAGCTCGCCACCTCGCCGGCTTGCTCATCGAGCTCACCAGCACGGATGGCGGAGGCCAACCCGGCCTCGTCGGTGAACCCGAGCGCGGCCAACGCCGACGCGGCGGCCGCGGGCGCGTCGACAGCCAGAAGCTCACGTTCGACCATGCGGAGGGCGTTCGCGGCGACGCGGGCCTGGAATCTGACCGGGGCGGCGACCGTCTCACCGTCCCGCACCTCGGTGTCGAGGAAGTCTGCGACCGCGGCGACGAGTTCGGCCGCGCTCGGCCGTCCGTAGAGGTTGCTCACCACGTGCTCCCGTCCAGCAGATCCAACAGGTCCCACTCGGTTTCGCAGACCCGACGACCGATCGTGGCCAACTCCACCGAGCGGGTCTGCCCGCTGAGATGCCGCTCGGCCTGATAGCGGCAGATGATGCCCCACCGCAGCGTGGCCAGCACCAGCCACCAGCGGATCGCAGACCGGTCCAGGCTGATGCCGCCGGCCTCCTCGTAGGCATCCAGAAAGCTCTCGATGCTGCCCAGCCCGCCGGCGCCGCGGTCGGCCGGCGCCCCGAATCGCCAGGCTCGGATGCAGAACCAGGCCAGATCTTCGTAGACCTCACCGGTGTGCACCAGTTCCCAGTCCAGCACGGCGGCCAGGCCGGAGTCGTCGACGATCAGGTTGCCCATCCGGAAGTCGCCGTGCACCAACCGTGGCGGTGAGGCCGGCGGTCTATTGGCGGCCAGCCAACGGAACACCCACTCGAAAGTGGCGGTGGTGTCACCCATCTCGTTGAGCTGGGTACGCCACTGAGATATCTGGTCCTGCTCGGTGAGCCCGGGAAGGACGGGCGGGTCGGCCCGGTGGATGGCGGCCAACGCCTGTGCGCACTGCGTCAGCAACCGGGCCCGCCCGGCATCGTCGAGCCTGCGCTGAATGCGCCGCACGATCGTCTCCCCGCCGATGAAGTCGCAGATGAGGAACGGCTCACCTACTGCCGCAACGGAATCGTCGGCCACCAGTACGTGGGGGACCGGCGCCCCGGCGGCGGCTGCGGCTCGCTGGGCCCCGGCCTCCAGCTCCATCCCGGCGTGGACCTCATCGGGCGCACCGGTGCGCAGGATCAGCGGGCGCCGCACCGAGTCGGTGACGGCGTCGAACGACCAGGTGGTTCGGCTGGCACCGCCGGTCAGCTCCCGCAGGTTTTCCACCGAGACCCCGTCGCCGAGGGCCGGGGTGAGGACATCGGCCAACCGGACGGCCAGCGTGCCGGTATCGGTCACCGCTTGGCCTTGCCGAATCCGAACAGCCGCTGCGCCACCCGTCGCATCTGGATCTCTTCGGCGCCTTCGGTGATGCGATAGCGCCGGTGGTGGCGATAGATGTGCTCGAACGGTTCGTGCCGGCTGTAGCCAATACCGCCGTGCACCTGCATCGCCCGGTCCGCGGCCTCACACACCAGCCGGTTGGCCCGATAGTTAGCCATCGAAACCTTGTCCGACACTTCCATGTGGTGGTTCTGATCCAACTGCGTTGCGGCGTAACGAACGAGCAGACGCACCATCTGCGCCTCGGTCTGCAACTCCACCAATGGCCACTGCACCGCCTGGTTGACGGCCAGCGGCTTGCCGAACACCATGCGGCGGTTGGCGTAGTCGACGGCCCGGTCGATGCAGAACTGGGCGGCTCCGAGACTGCTGGCGGCCTGGCGGATCCGGTTCTCGTGCAGGAACGTCTGCCCGACCTCGAGACCGTGATCGACCTGGCCGAGTACCGCGTCGGCCGGCACCCGCACATCCTTCAGTTCCACCTCGCCGTGATCGGTGGGCATGTTGAACGTCCACCAGTAGAACGGGACGGTGAAGCCTGGCGCGTCGGTGGGCACCAGAAAGGCGGTGATCCCGCGGGCCTGTCCGGGCTCACCCGACGTCCGGGCGAAGATGAGGTCGTGGGTGGCCCGGTGCACCCCGGTGTTCCACCGCTTGCGCCCGTTGATGATCCATCCGTCTCCGTCGGGCACGGCGGTGGTTTCCAGCCAGGTGGCATCCGAGCCGTGATCGGGTTCGGTCAACCCGAACGCCATCGACCTCTTTCCGGTCAGCATCGCCTCGACCCATTCGCTCTTCTGGGCCTCGGTGCCGAACCGGTCCATCATGATCACCTGCGGGAAGTTCCCCACGATCGAGGACTCGTCCTGCAGGTCGTTGTGCAGCCCGAGACCCTTGTGCGCGAGGTGCTCTCGGATCACCGCCATGTCCAGGTTGCTGCCGTCGCGGCCGCCGAAGCGGGCGGGCAGCCCGTACCGCAACCAACCGGCGGCATCGGCACGACGACGCATCTCGTCGAGGAGATCTTCCCAGGCGCGGGCGGGCACCCCGCCGTTGTCCCAATCGGTCCGGGCATATTCCCGGCGTTGGTCGAAGTACTGGATGTGCTCGCGCTCAAGGGGTTTGATCTCAGCCTCGATGAACTCGTCCATCTCGGCGAGGACATCGGTGAGGTGTTCGGGTAAAGCGAAATCCACGATGACTCCTCTTTCTCGGGTCAGAAGCCGTACAACGTTTTCTTCCAGATGGTGGACAGGGTGGCGATGGCGTCGGCGTCGTCGATCTCGATGCCCAGCCCGGAATTGCCGACGAACACCGAGGTGAAGTTCTCGAACAGCAGGGCGATGGCCGCCGCCACATGTTCGGGATGCAGCCCCTGGGCGTGTCCCTGCTCCTGGGCGCGGCGCACCGACGCGATGACGATGTCGATGCCGAACCGGCGGAATTTGTTCTGCACATCGGCGAAACGCTGCTGGGTGGCGGCGAGCTGGGCCACGGCGATCATGATGCCGATGTTCTGTTTGAAGATGTTCCAGTAGCCGGTGACGACCGTGGTGAAGAACTCGGTGTCCTCGGGTGAATCGGGCAGGTGCAGATTCAGACCGGACGGTTCGACGACGTCGTGCAGAAAGGATTCGGCCAGCGCGGCCAGCAGATCCTCCTTGTCGCTGAAATAGCGATAGAACACCGCCGGGCTCTTGCCTGCGGCAGAGGTGATGTCGGCCAGTGTGGTGCCGTGAAAGCCGCGTTCGGCGAACAACTTCCGGGCGGCAAGCTCGATGGCCGACCGGGTCTGACGACCCTTGGTGCTCAACTCCGCGGCAGTCACCGTCGCCTCAGTCCAAGATCCGGTCGCCGGCCCGCAGCAACGCGCTGGGCAGCTCGTGGCCGACGGCTTCCTGTGCGACGCGGGCGGCCTCGATGGCGGCCGGTAGTTCGACATCGACGGCGATGTCACTGTCGCGCAGCATGTAGACCAGGTCCTCCGTGGCGATGTTGCCGCTGGCCCCCGGGGCGAACGGGCAGCCGCCCAACCCGCCCACCGACGCGTCCAGGCGGGTGACGCCGGCCTGCACTGCTGCGTACGCACTGGCCAGACCCGCGCCGCGGGTGTTGTGAAAGTGCGCTCCCAGCGGGATGTCCGCGATCAGGGGTCTGACTTTCTCGATCAGGGTGCTGACCCGGCGCGGCGTGGTGGTCCCGATGGTGTCGGCGATCGCGATCCGGTTCACCTCGAATCCGGCTGCCGCGGTGACGATGTCGAGCACCCGCTGCGGATCGGTCGGCCCGTCGAAGGGACAGTCCCACGCGGTGGCGATGATCACCTCGACCGACGTGCGGCTGTCGCGGGCGATGGCCACGATGTCGGCGATCTGTGCGGTTGCCTCGGCGGAGCTGCGTCCGACGTTGGCCTGGGAGTGGGCATCCGAGGCCGACACCACGTATTCGATCGAGCGCAGGCCGGCGGCGATGGCGCGTTTGGCGCCGTTGGGGCTGGCTACGAGTGCGGAGAACTCCACGTCGGGAAACCGGTGCAGTTCTTCGGCGAGTTCGGCCGCGTCGGCCAGCGCCGGCACTTTCGAGGGTGAGACGAACGCTGTCGCCTCGACCTCACGTACCCCGGTGGCGACGATGGCTTCCAGGATCGCGACCTTCGCCGACAACGGAATCGGGTCTTCGATCTGCAGGCCGTCGCGCAGGCATACCTCGCGGATGTCGACCTTGGCGGGCAAGCTCACAGGACCCCCTCGGTGCGAAGCGATTCCAGTTCCTCAGCACTGTGGCCCAGTAGTCCGGCGAACACCTCGTCGTTGTGCTGGCCGGGTCGGGCGGAACCGGCATTGCGGATGGTGCCGGGGGACTCCGACAGCACCGGCACGATGCCGGGGCCTTTGACGTTGCGCTGCACGCGTTCGTCCCAGTGGTCGGCGATCATGCCGCGGGCCTGCAGTTGTGGATCCTCCACGACCTCGGCCACGGTGTTGATCGGACCGCTGATCACCCCGGCCTGCGACAGCGTTTCGATGATCTCGGCCGGCGGGCGCTCGGCTGCCCAATCTCCGATGATCTTGTCCAGCTCGTCTTGATTACGGCCTCGGGCAATGTGATTGACAAACCGGTCGTCGGTGGCGAGCTCGGGTCGCCCCATCGCCGCACACAGCCGCCGGAACACCGTGTCCTGGTTGGCCGCGATCACCACCCAGCTGCCGTTGGCGCTCTGGTAGATGTTCGACGGTGCGATGCCCTCCAGCCGGGTGCCCGACGGGCCGCGCACCACACCACCGACGTCGTAGTCGGGGATCGTGGATTCCTGGATGGCCAGACAACTTTCGGTCAGGGCAGTGTCCACGATCTGGCCCTCGCCGGTGACGGTCCGCCGGTACAGTGCGGCCAGGGCGCCCTGAGCGGCGAACATGCCGGCCAGGCTGTCACCCAACGAAAGGGCCAGCCGTGGTGGGGGACCGCCGGGAAACCCGTTCATGTGGCGCAGTCCGCTGGAGGCCTCGGCCACCGAGGCATACCCGGCCTTGCCGGCGTCGGGCCCAGTTTGGCCGTAGCCGGAGACCCGCACGAGGATGATGCCCTTATTGCGATCGCGCAGAACGTCGTAACCCAGATCCCACTTCTCCAAGGTGCCGGGCCGGAAGTTCTCCACGATGATGTCGGACTGGGCGACCAGCTCGAGAAACAGCTCCCGACCCTTGGTGGTGCGCAGGTCCAGGGTGACGGCCTTCTTGTTGCGAGCGTGCACAGTCCAGAAGAAGTGGTGCCCGTCGAGCTCGGCCTGCCCCCAGGTGCGCAGCGGGTCCGGAGTGGTGGGCAGCTCGATCTTGATGACCTCGGCGCCCATGTCGCCGAGCAGCCGGCCGGCGAACGGCCCCGAGATCAGGGTGCCGAGCTCGATCACCCGGATGCCGTCCAGCGCCCCAGTCGTCATGCTGAAAACCCGTGTCGATGCAGCCAATCCGTACAGATGCCGACCGCCTGGCGCAGCGTGCCCCGCTGGTCTGGACCCGAGTAGTAGTGGTTGGCGCCGGGGATCTCGTGCATCTCCTTGTCCTCGTGGCCGATCGCCTCGTACAGCCGGCGGGTATGGCTGGGCGTACAGGCGTCGTCGGCCAGGTTACCGATCACCAGGGTGGGCACCGCGATGTCCGGGCCGGCCTTCACGGCGTCGCCGTTGGCATCGTCGTAACTCCACTGCGACAACCAGCTGCGCAGGGTGCAGAACCGGGCCAGGCCGACCGGGCTCATGTTGACCACCTGCGGGTCGCCCAGGTAGCAGGTGCCGGGCTTGCGGTCGTTGGGGTCGACGGTGGGATCCAGCCAGCGCGGATCGGCCATGGTGCCGTGCACCACGAAGGCGAACTCGTCATCAGGCCGTCCCGCGGCCTTCAGCTCGGCCAGCTTTTCCTTGACCCACTTGGTGATTCGCCGGTTGCGGGCGATCTGCGCGGCGTGATATCGCTCCAGGAACTCTGGCGTGTACGGCGGCTGGTTGGGGTTGTCCGGGTTGTAGAGGTCCAGTTCCGGGTCCCGCTTGGTGGGGTCGTTCTCGTCGAGGATGGAAGCGTCCATCCACTCCGTCATGGTGCCGTGCCGGCTGATGTGCGCGGCCAGCAGCATGATGCCGTCGGCCGGGATCAAGCCGAGTTTGGTCAGATCGGGACCGTCCCCGGACGGGCTGGCCGTGACGGTCGGATTCTGCGCCTGCTGTTGGTAGAACACCGACAGTGAGCCGCCTCCGCTCCAGCCGGCCAGCACCACCTTGTCGTAGCCCAGTCGGTTTTTCGCGTCCTTGATGCACTCGCCGAGATCCTCGACCACCTTTTCCATCAGCAGCGCCGAGTCGGTGCCGCGGAACCGGCTGTTGCAGTAGATGACGTGGTGGCCGGCCCGGGCCAGCGCGTTGATCATCGGCAGGTAGGCGCCGCCGCCGATCGGATGCATGAAGACCAGCACGGTGTCTGACGGCTTGGATTTGGGGCGCAGCAGGTAGCTTTCCAACACCACCAGCTCGGCCACCCCGCCGTACACGTCGCGCACCGACGAGTTGTTCTGGTAGGCAACCAGATACGGGATGCGGTCGTACTCGTGTTTCACAGGTGCTTCGGTAACAGTGCTCACTAGTGCTGCCCCAGATCGTTGGCGAGGATTTCGGCGGACGGGATGAGACGACGACGGGTGTCGATGGCGATCACCGACCAGTCCACCCGGTCGTAGTCGTCGAACTTGCGGCGGGCGCGTTCCCGGGCCTTCTCGGGTGCGCCGTGGTGAACACCTTGCGGTGCATGGGAAACCAGCCCGGGTGGCATGGGGATGCCGTAGAGGGTTCCGCCGTGGAAGAACGCGATCTCGTCGTAGTCGACGTTGCGGTGATACCACGGGGTGCGCTCGGTGCCTGGCACGCTCTCGGCGGGCTTGGGCAGGAAGTTCATCACGTACACGCCGGTGGCCTGCATGAAGAGGTGCACCGTCGGTGGCAGATGCACGCTCTCGGAGGTGATGACCGTGTAGTCCTCGATGTTGAAGGTGAACGGGAAGTTGTCGCCCCGCCAGCCTTCCACGTCAAGGGGATTGTGTTGGTAGAACAGCGAAGTCGGACCCTCGTCATGAATGAGCCGGACCTCGTACTCGTCCCGCCCGTCATCGTCGATGGGAGCCGGTTCCGGAATGGTCACCTGCGCCGGGTCGAACGGGAAATGGCGGCCCAGGGTGCCGGCCGGAGGGACCCGGAAGTCGTCGGTGGCCTGGATCATCAGCCAGGTCGATTCCTCGTCGGGCACCTGACGGAACGTGCAGGCCTTGGGGATGTACACCCAGTCGCCCTCGCGATAGCGCAACGGGCCGAACTCGGTCTCCAGCAGGCCCGCGCCCTTGTGCACGAAGATCAACAGGTCGCCGTCGACGTAGCGGACGAAGAACGGCATCTCCTCGGTGCGCCGGCTCAGCAGCACCTGGCAGTCGGCATTGGAGAACATCAACAACGGGCCGCCGTGCGCATCGGTGGCATCGCTGGGCTTGAGCTCGCTGGAGAGTACGTCGGTGGGGCGCAGGGGGCCGACGGTGCGGTAGGCGGTGGGGTCGTTGCGCCGGTACATGTTGGCGGTGCGCCCGACGAAGCCGCCGCGGCCGAGTTCATCGTCTTTGAGTCCGTCGAGATCGGCGTGCACCCGCTTGGGGGTTTTGCCTTTACGCAGGTGAACGAAGGATTCCATGCTCATCTCCCCGGAAGGTCTCCAACAAAACTGAAAGTGACTTTACTTTTTGTTCAGGCCGGTTGGCAAGGGTCTGCAGCCACCGATCTCGCTGTTTCGGGTTCGGCTCGCCGGGGTAGCCACCGGGCACGAATTCCCCGCGCCGGCACGGCGAATCCCCGCGGCGCACAGGTCATCTGGCCGCCGTTGGACGGGTGTGAACGAAAGGATCTTCAAGATGCTCAAGGAATTAGAAGGCCGTCGGGTCGCGATCCTCGCTGCAGACGGGGTGGAGCGCGTCGAACTCGAACAACCACGCACCGCGGTGGAGAACGCGGGTGGTCGCGTCGAGTTGCTGTCCCTGGCGGACGGCGAAATCCAGGCCCGCGATCACGATCTCGAGCCGGCGGGCACCTTCCCGGTGGACCGCAAGGTCGGCGACGTGCGGGTCGACGAATTCGATGCGCTGATCCTGCCGGGCGGCACGGTGAACCCGGACAAGCTGAGGCTCGACGAGAAGGCGGTGGCCTTCGTCGGCGACTTCGTGCGGTCCGGCAAGCCGGTCGCGGCCATCTGCCACGGCCCGTGGACCCTGGCGGAGGCCGGCGTCGTCGGCGACCGCAGGCTGACGAGCTATCCGAGTATCCGTACCGATCTGCGCAACGCCGGCGCGACCGTGGTCGACCAGGAGGTCTGTGTCGACGGCAATCTGATCACCAGCCGCTCGCCGGACGATCTCCCGGCCTTCTGTGAAGCCGTCACCGAGGCATTGGCGAGTAGTCCGGCGCAGACCTGACCGCACAGAGTCCGCGTCAGATCAGCCCCGTCAGATCATGGAGGTCCGGGGGATCTTCATCCCCAGCGCCAGTGCCCCGGCCAGCTCGCGGCTGGTGTCGTAATCGAACACCACATGGCCGGCGAGTACGTCGACGTCGCGCTTGAAGCGCTGCAACGGGCTGGACAGAAAATGGATGCTGGCGCCGCCGGCGCCCAACAGCTCGGAAATCACCGATCGCGATTCGCTGACGATGTGCGCCGCGGCCAGCCGGGCCTGCGCGCGTACCGGTCTCTCGACGGAATCACCGGACGCCACGATGCTCTCGATTTCGCCGACCGTATCGGCCAGCAGGGCCCGCACAGCGCGCAACCGGACCTGGGCTCCGGCCAGATGGGCCTGGGCGATCGGCTTGTCCTTCTGCATGACGCCTTCGTACGGCAGCACGCGTTCGCCCAACCGCTGCGCGTAGATCTCGGTGACCCGCTCGGCGCTGCCCAGCGCGGGCATCGCCGCCAGCAGGGCCAGCGCGGGCACCATCGGCCAGCGGTAGGTAGCGCTGTCGTGCAACCCCGCGCCCGGAGCGGTACCGGAATAGATGTCGAGCACTTTCACCAGCCGGTGCTCGGGCACGAAGACGTCGGAGGCGATGGCGTCGTTGGATCCGGTGGCGCGCATGCCGTCGGTGTGCCACACGTCGGCGACGGTCACGTCACCGATCGGCAGCAGCGCCAACGCCGGGTACAGCGCATCGTCGGGGCCGCAGAGCGCAGCCACGATGATCCAGTTCCCGTGCATGACGCCGGTGGCCCACGACCATCGTCCGGTCAGCCGGATGCCGCCCTCGACCGGCAGGCCTCGTCCGGTGGGGGCCAGGGGAGCCGGGGCCAGGAAGGGGCGATCGGCGAAGGCCTCCTGCTGGGCCTGCTCGCCGAACAGGGCCAGCATCCAGTTGTGTAGGGCCAGAAAGCCGATGGTCCAGGCGCTCGACGTGCACCCGTGCGCCATCTGCCGCACCGGATCCAGGATCGCCGGAAAGTCGGCCTGGCGTCCGCCGTAGCGGGCGGGCACGAGCAGTTCGGTGAATCCGGAGTCGACGAGATCGGTGACGGTGGCGTCGGGAAGGCGGCGTAACTCTTCGGCTTCAGCGGCTCGGTCGGCGAGTCGTGCGACGAATTCCGGGGTGATCACGCAGTCGGCGAGAGGGGGTGAGGCCATGGCCGGAAAGTTACCATACTTTTTTGTATGGTCGATGCCGTGGACCGCGCCTGTCGGAGCCGACCCGGCATTTTGAGAACTGGTTGGCGACGATCGGATAACTCTCCGGACACCGGTTGTGAACGGATAGACATCGGCAGTCGTCAGGGGTTGTCGGCGAAAACGGGCCCATTTCGGTGTTTGTCCAGGTAGACGACGTGTACGCGGCGAAGAAATAAAGGCGAATTCACTTTTCGAAACCTGAAGATCCGCAGCTCGCCGACGTGCGGTGAGTTTTCCCCTGTCCGGGCACCGTGATTTACTCAAGGCGCAACAACTGAATTCTTCGGTCCGCTCCGCTGCGCCTTCGACAGGCGTTCGGCGACGGAGAGCGGGCGCGACAGCGCAGCGGATGAACGCTGCGGTGTCGCTTGGCGACACTCATCGCTGATCGCGCGCAGCGCGTCATTGACCGGAAGACGGATGGATTCGCAGTATGACCTTCATTGACAAGATTCGTGGCCGTTGGGCCCGCCGGATGACGGTGGCAGCTGTGGCAGCACTTCTGCTGCCTGGCTTGATCGGCGTCGTCGGCGGATCGGCGACCGCGGGAGCCTTCTCCCGCCCAGGTCTGCCGGTTGAGTACCTGATGGTCCCGTCGCCGTCGATGGGCCGCGACATCAAAATTCAGTTCCAGAGCGGTGGCCCGGGTTCACACGCGGTGTACCTGCTCGACGGCCTGCGCGCTCAGGACGACTACAACGGCTGGGACATCAACACCAACGCGTTCGAGATGTTCCTCGACAGTGGTCTGTCGGTCGTCATGCCCGTCGGTGGCCAGTCCAGCTTCTACAGCGACTGGTACTCCCCGGCATGTGGCAAGTCCGGCTGCGTCACCTACAAGTGGGAGACGTTCCTGACCAGTGAGCTGCCGCAGTGGCTGGCCGCCAACCGTGACGTGGCAGCCACCGGCAACGCCGCCATCGGTCTGTCGATGGCCGGCTCGGCCGCGCTGATCCTGGCGACCTACCACCCGCAGGAGTTCATTTACGCCGGTTCGATGTCGGGCTTCCTGAACCCCTCCGAGGGCTGGTGGCCGTTCCTGATCAACATCTCCATGGGTGACGCCGGCGGCTACAAGGCCAACGACATGTGGGGTCCGACCGAAGACCCGAACAGCGCCTGGAAGCGCAACGACCCGATGGTGCAGATCCCCACGCTGGTTGCCAACAACACGCGCCTGTGGATCTACTGCGGCAACGGCCAGCCCAACGAGCTGGGCGGCGGCGACCTGCCTGCCACCTTCCTCGAAGGTCTGACCATCCGCACCAACAAGACGTTCCAAGACAACTACATCGCCGCCGGTGGCACCAACGGTGTGTTCAACTTCCCGGATAACGGCACGCACAACTGGGCCTACTGGGGCCGGGAGCTGCAGGCCATGGTTCCGGACCTGCAGCGGGTGCTGGGCTGACGCCTTCCCGTGAACGGTCCCGCGAAAGCGGGAGGTACCGCCAGTAGAAACTGCCCCAAATCCACGGACCGAAGTGGTCCACGGATTGGGGTAGTTTTGCGTCTGCAGGCCGAAGCCGGCTAGAACCCGCCGGCCACTCGCACCACCGCGCGCCCGGAATGGCGCCCGGCGCGCACTTCGTCGATCACACCGACGACATCTTTGACGTCAACCTCGGTGGAGACATCGGCGAGGTGGCGCGGTTTGAGCTGCTCGCCCAGCTGGCGCCAGACTTCCCGCCGCGGTCCGATCGGCAATTGCACCGAGTCGATGCCCACCAGAGATACTCCGCGCAGGATGAACGGCATCACGGTGGTGTTCAGCGCCGAACCGCCGGTGAGCCCACTGGCGGCCACCACGCCGCCGTAATCCATGGTGCTGAGCACATCGGCCAGCGTCGCCCCACCGACACAGTCCACCGCGGCTGCCCATCGGGATTTGCCCAGCGGACGTGGTTTGGCCTCGGGGTCGGCCGGCAGGCGTCCGATCACCTCGGCAGCACCCAGCGCGCGTAGCTGGTCGACCCGGTCAGCTTTTCCGGTGGAGGCCACCACGTGGTAGCCGGCGCCGGCGAGGAGATCGACGCTCACTGCGCCTACTCCGCCGGTCGCGCCGGTGACCACGATGGGACCGTCTGGCGGCCGGATGCCGCGAACGACCAGGGCCAGCACGCTCAGCGCCGCGGTGAAGCCGGCCGTGCCGATCGCCGCGCCCTCGCGCGGGGTCAGCGGTCCGAGCGCCACGACCTGAGCCGCGGGCAACCGGGCGTATTCGGCGTAGCCGCCGTGATGCCCGGTGCCGATCTGATAGCCATGGGCCAGCACCAGATCGCCCGGGGCGAAATCCGCGGAGTCCGAGGCCACCACTTCACCGGTCAGGTCGATGCCGGGGACAATCGGATAGTCGCGCACCACACCGCCTTTGGGTGTCAGGGCCAGCGCGTCCTTGAAGTTGACGCTGGAGTAGTGCACCCGGATGGTGACCTCACCGGGAGGCAGATCGGATTCCTGCAGTGTCTCGACCGCCGCGTTGATGCGGTCCCCGTCGGTGCGTGCCACGAGCGCTTGAAACGTGTCCATGACGCTCACCCTATTGGCCCAGCAGACGCGAACACCCCCGAAACGTCTCGATTTCGGGGGTGCTCGCGTCTGCTCGCGCAGAAGAAAGGACTACTTCAGTTCAGCCGAGGACAGACCCAGCAGGCGGCGCGCAACCACCAGCTGCTGAATCTGCTGCGTGCCCTCGAAGATGTCGAGGATCTTCGAATCGCGGGCCCACTTCTCCAGCAGGGTCTGCTCGGAATAGCCTGTGGTGCCGGCTATTTCGACGGCCTTGAGCGTGATGTCGCTGGCCACCCGGGCGGCCTTGGCCTTACCCATCGAGGCTTCCTTGGAGTTCGGAATGCTGTTGTCGGCCTGCCATGCCGACCGCACCGTCAACAGGTACCCGGCCTCCCAGTCGGCCTCCATGCGCAGGAACTCCGCCGCGGCGGCGCTCTGGGCATGCGCGGGCTTGTCGTAGGAGATCTCGATGCCGGCGTCGGTGAGGATGGCCCGCAGGTCCTCCAGCGCGGCGCGGGCGATCCCGACGGCCATGGCCGCCACGATCGGGCGGGTGTTGTCGAAGGTCTCCATGACCCCGGCAAAACCCTTCTCCACGTGGATCTCCGGATCACCCAGCAGGTTGTCCTTCGGGATGCGGGCGTTCTCGAAGCGGATCACCGCGGTGTCGGACGCCTTGATGCCGAGCTTGTGCTCCAGGCGCTCGACGGTCACACCGGGGTGCTCGCGCGGCACGATGAACGACTTGATCGCCGCGCGACCCAACGACTTGTCCAGCGTCGCCCACACCACGATGTGGGTGGCCCGCGAACCCGCGGTGACGAAGATCTTCTCGCCGTTGATCACGTACTCGTCGCCGTCGAGCACCGCAGTGGTGGTGACGGCAGCCGAGTCCGAGCCGAAGCCGGGCTCGGTGATGGCCATCGCGGCCCACACGTCCTTGCCCAGGCGCTCGAGCTGCTCGGGCGTGGCCACCGAGGAGATTGCGGCGTTGCCCAGGCCCTGCCGCGGCACCGAGAGCAGCAGCGCGACATCGCCCCAGCTGATCTCCAGCGCATTGAGCAGTGCGGACATGTTGGCCCCGTTGACGGTGACCTTCTCGCCCTTGGTGTTGGCGTCGTCGCGGAACGCCTCGGCGCCTGCGAAGGAGATGGTCTTGGCGCTCGAGATGCCTTCGAAGAGCGTGGCCAGGGTGTCCAGCTCGACGGGGTAGGCGTGCTCGGCCAGGTCGTACTTGCGGGAG
The DNA here is from genome assembly GCF_001666875.1 of Mycobacterium sp. E802. Taxonomy (NCBI): domain Bacteria; kingdom Bacillati; phylum Actinomycetota; class Actinomycetes; order Mycobacteriales; family Mycobacteriaceae; genus Mycobacterium; species Mycobacterium sp. E802. Next base: position 43,996 of record NZ_LZJD01000080.1, on the reverse strand, counting down.
ATCGGCCGGAGCATCTCCGCGGCGCCCTGGTGGCCCTTCTCGATGACCGCCTGGAGCTTGCGGGGCATTTCCAGATTGATTGCCATGATTAGTCTTTCGGTTCAAATACGCGGAACGATAGCTGGACTAAATCACCACGACACCCTCGGCGACGCCGATGGCCCGCAGGTCGCGGTACCAGCGTTCGACCGGGTGTTCCTTGGTGTAGCCGTGACCACCCAGCAGCTGCACACCGTCCAGGCCGATCTGCATGCCCTTGTCGGTGCCGAGCTTGCGGGCCAGTGCTGCCTCGCGGGCGAACGGCAGGCCCTGCTCGGCGCGGGCGGCGCCGCGCCAGGTGATCAGCCGCAGGCCGTCGAGTTCGATGGCGATGTTGGCGGTCATGAACGCCACCGACTGGCGGTGGGCGATCGGCTCTCCGAAGGCCTGGCGTTCCTTGATGTAGGGGATGACGTAGTCGAGCACCGCATGCGAGGTGCCCACGGCCAGTGCGGCCCAGCCCAGCCGGGACAACGCGATCGCCTCGGAGTAGTCCTGATCGGTGGCGCCATCCTCACCGAGACGGTTGCTCAGCGGCACGGCCACGTTGTCGAGCTCGACCTGACCCAACGCTGCCGCCCGGATACCCATGCTCGGATCGGCCTTGACCGTCAGACCCGTCGAGGATGCCTCGACGATGAACAGCGCCGGCTTGCCGTCGAGTTGGGCTGCGACGATGAACAATTCGGCCTCGGCGGCCGCCGGCACCAGGGACTTGACGCCGGAGAGCCGGTAGCCGCTGGGGGTGCGGACAGCGGTGGTCTTGAGTGCGGTCGGGTCGAACAGGGCGTGCGGTTCGGCGATGGCCACGCAGGCCTGCGGCACGTTCTCGCCCGCGAATTCCTTCAGGTACGTGGCTTGCTGATCGGCGCTGCCCCAGTGGGTCAGGGCCGACGCGACGCCGCCGGGGGCCAGGATCGGCAGGGCCAGGCCCATGTCGCCGTAGGCCAGGGCCTCGGCGACCAGCGCATTGGTGACGGTGCTGCGGTGCTCGGCGATGCCGTCGAAGTCCTCGGGCACGTTGACCGCGGTGATGCCCAGCTCAGCGGCCTTGGCGATCAAGTCGGCGGGGTAGGCGGCGGCCGCGTCGGCGTCGTGCGCGGCCGGACGCAGGATCTCCTCGGCGAATTCCTTGACCGTCTCGACGATCATCTGCTGGTCTTCGTCGGGGGTCAGATCGAAGTAGTCCGCGCCGCTGGCCTTGAGCCGGGTGGGTGCCTTGCCGAGGCCCTGGATCCGCTGGAATTGGCGGGTGGCCGCACCCGCGGTCGAAAATACTTGCTTCACACCGTATTTCAGGCCGCGATTGAGCGGGTCCCGCAATCCGTAACGGTCCAGGAACTCCTGGCCGACGATGGGTGTGATCAGCGCCAACCCGATGTCGGTCGCTGTCCGCTTGTGCTTGTGCAAGCCGACCGCACTTTGCTGGCCGGAGCGTGAGGGACGGGGTGTGGTGCCGTTCTTGGACGGCAGGGTGTTGGTCATTGGCTGCCTCTGTTGGTCGTGGCGACTGGTCGTGGCGACGCATCTGACCGTATCTTACTCCGGAGTAAGGTACGGCATCTGTTACCAACCTCACACCGCGCCCCGCGGCCCCCTCAGTCGACAGAAAGCCTGGTCAACACCGCTTCGTGCAGCAATCCATTGGTGGCCAGCGCACTGCCGCCGTGCGGGCCTGGCGAGCCGTCGACCCCGGTGAACGTGCCGCCGGCCTCCCGGATCAGGATGTCCAGCGGGGCGATGTCCCAGAGCTTCACCTCGGGCTCGCAGGCGATGTCGACGGCACCCTCGGCGACCATGCAGTACGACCAGAAGTCGCCGTAGGCGCGTACCCGCCACACCTCGTCGGTCAGCGCGACGAAGCGCTCTCGGCGGTCCTCCCATCCGGTGGTCAGATCCGAGTACGACAGGCTGGCCGAGCCCAGATCGCCGACGCCGGATACCGAGAGTTTGCGGGTGGCCCCGGCGAACGAGCCGAACGCACCCTGGCCTTGGCCGGCCCACCAGCGTCGGGCCAGCGCCGGCGCACTGACCACGCCGACCACTGGCACGCCGTCGTCGAGCAACGCGATCAACGTGCACCACACCGGGACACCGCGAACGAAGTTCTTGGTCCCGTCGATCGGATCGATGACCCATTGGCGTCCGGTCAAAGTTGTTGTGCCGCCGAACTCTTCGCCGAACACGGTGTCGTTCGTCCGGGCCGCGGCCAGCGAGGCGCGCAGTGCTTCCTCGGCCCCCCGGTCGGCATCGGTGACCGGGGTCAGATCAGGTTTGGTCTCGACGTGCAGATCGAGGGCGCCGAAGCGATCCATGGTCAATGCGTCGGCCTGATCGGCCAATTCGAGGGCCAGTGCCAGGTCATCTGCGACGGTACTCATGCCGAAAGTCCTACCATGGCCTGGTGTGGGAATTCGGCATACTCCTCTTGCTCGTGGGAGCACTCGTGCTGCTGCTGGCGCCACGGATCATGCGGCGCCGGGGGATTCGCGGTGAACTGGCGCACGGCACTTTGCTGGTGACGGGGGTGAGTCCGCGTCCGGATGCGACGGGGGAGCAGTTCGTCACCATCACCGGCGTCATCACCGGTCCGACGGTGAGCGAGCACGTCGTGTATCAGCGGATGGCCGTCGACGTCGACAACTGGCCGTCCATGGGAGCGCTCATCCCGGTGGTCTATTCGCCCGGCAACCCCGACAAGTGGGCTTTCGCCCCGCCAGAGCCGCCGCCGGTCTGACCGTTCAAGCGTGCCCGATGGCCTGATTCCTCCTCGGCGCTCGTTCCTCGCGTCGCATCGTCATCAGGCGTGCCCGATGCGGAGCAACTCCGCCACACTCGCCAACTTCACCCGGGGCCGGCCGGTCGGCTCGCCCGCCGCACGCTCATGTGCGTCGATCAGCTGCCAGTGCTCGCCGGTGACGAGCTTGGGCTGGTGCTCCAGAAGCCATCCGGCCAGTTCTTCGCCGTAATCGGGGGCCCGATCGTCGATGTCACCGGCCTGCAGATCGGCGAGCAGCGTGTCGACGGTGTCCTGTGAATCCTTTTTGTTGCTGCCAATCACCCCCGAGGGGCCACGTTTGATCCAACCCACCACGTATTCGTTGCGGCTGCCGTCGATCCGGCCGTCGGTGTGCGGAATGGTGCCCGAGCGTTCGTCGAACGGCAGGCCGGGGGTTGCCACCCCGCGGTAGCCCACCGCTCGCACCACCAACTGGGCGGGCAGTTCCTCGCGCACACCGGTGTCCTTGGCCACCATGCGCCCGTCGTCGTCGCGGACAAGTTCGTTGCGGCCCAACACAATCGACTCCACCCGGTCTTCGCCGTGTAGCTCGATGGGGGAGGTGCAGAATCGGAAAACGATGCGCCGCTTGGCTTCACGTGGCTGTTGATCGGCGTACTTGCGTAGCACCTTGATGTTCTGTTTGACGGTCTTGCCGGCCGCTTCCAGATCCTCGTCGGTGATGCCGGCGAAATCGGCCGGGTCCAGGATGACGTCGACATCGGCCATCGCTTCCAGATCACCGAGTTCACGCAGTTCCAGTGTGGTGAATGTGGCCTGCAGCGGGCCGCGGCGCCCGATCACCACCACCTCTTCCACCCCGCGGGTGTCCAGTGAGGCCAGCGCATGGTCGGCGATGTCGGTGTTGGCCAGCGCCTCGGGGTCGCTGACCAGGATGCGGGCCACGTCGAGGGCGACGTTGCCATTGCCCACCACGACCGCGCGCCCACCCGACAAGTTCGGTGCCATGCCGTCGAAATGAGGGTGGGCGTTGTACCAGCCGACGAAATCCACGGCCGCCACACTGCCCGGCAACTCTTCCCCTGGGATGCGCAGCGACCGGTCGGACTGCGCCCCGATCGCGTAGACCACCGCGTCGTAGCGCTGCGCCAGCTCGGCCGCGCTGACATGTTCACCGACTTTGATGTTGCCGAAGAACCGGAACCGCGGATCGGCCGCGGTCTTGTCGAACTGGGCGCTGATCGACTTGATCTTCGGATGGTCGGGCGCGACTCCGGAGCGCACCAACCCCCAGGGCGTCGGCAGCATCTCAAGCATGTCGACGCGGACGTCGCGCTCTGAGTCGGGCGAATCGGCGAACTTCAGTAGCGATGCGGCAGCAAAGAATCCAGAGGGGCCAGAACCGACGATCGCTACGTGATATGGGCGCATACGGTGCCTTCTTACGAGCCTGTAAAGCCGTCATTTCCCGTCCCAGGGCTTGTCGGGGCGGGTACCAACCGACTTTAAACACACTTCGTCCGTGCTGCCGAGAGTCGGGAAGAACTGTTGCGGAAATGCAGGCAGGTACCCTGGACATCCGTGGATCCCGACCGCCAAGCCGCCGTAGCCGCCCTCGACACCACCCTGACCACCGTGGAGCGGGTGCTCGACATCGATGGGCTGCGCCAGCGGATCGACATGCTCGAGCAGCAGGCCTCCGATCCGAAGCTCTGGGACGACCAGACGCGGGCGCAGAAAGTCACCAGCGAGCTCTCCCATGCGCAGAACGAACTGCGCCGCGTGCAGGAGTTGCGTCAGCGGGTGGAAGACCTGCCGGTCCTGTTCGAGCTCGCTTTTGAAGAGGCCGGTGCAGAAGGTGACGATGCGGTCGCCGAGGCCGACACCGAACTCGCCAAGTTGCGTGAGGACATCGAGGCCCTGGAGGTCCGGACGCTGCTCTCGGGTGAGTACGACGAGCGCGAGGCCGTCGTCACCATCCGATCCGGCGCCGGTGGCGTCGACGCCGCGGACTGGGCCGAGATGCTGATGCGGATGTACATCCGTTGGGCCGAGAAGCACGACTATCCGGTCGAGGTGTTCGACACCTCCTACGCCGAGGAAGCCGGCATCAAGAGCGCGACGTTTGCGGTGCACGCGCCCTTCGCCTACGGCACCCTCTCGGTGGAACAGGGCACCCACCGACTGGTGCGGATCAGCCCGTTCGACAACCAGAGCCGGCGTCAGACGTCGTTCGCCGACGTCGAGGTCCTTCCCGTGGTCGAGACCACCGATCACATCGACATTCCCGAAGGGGACCTGCGCGTCGACGTGTACCGCTCCAGCGGCCCGGGCGGACAGTCGGTGAACACCACCGACTCCGCGGTCCGGCTGACCCACATCCCCACCGGTATCGTGGTGACCTGTCAGAACGAGAAATCTCAATTGCAGAACAAGGTTTCGGCCATGCGTGTTCTGCAGGCAAAGCTCTTGGAGCGCAAGCGGTTAGAAGAGCGTGCCGAGATGGACGCGCTCAAGGGTGACGGGGGCAGCTCGTGGGGCAACCAGATGCGGTCCTATGTTCTGCACCCCTATCAGATGGTGAAGGATCTGCGCACCGAGTTCGAGGTCGGAAATCCGGCGACGGTGCTGGACGGGGACATCGACGGATTCCTGGAAGCGGGCATCAGATGGCGCAACAGAAGAGATGACGACGACTGATACCGTGCTGGCCTTCCCTCTCGCCGAACGCTGGCACAGTTTCTGGCAAGGCGAGATCGGCGTCTGGATTCTGACCACCGGTCTGCGGATCGCGCTGCTCATCATCGGCGGTCTGCTCGCGGCGCGCTTCATCAACTGGGCCGCCCAGCGGGTGGTGCGTCGCATCGACGCCGAGTACCAGGAGAGCGACCAGTTGGTGCGCTCGGAGAGCGCCAAGCACCGCCAGGCCGTCGCCTCGGTGATCTCCTGGGTCTCGGTGGCGGTTCTGTTCATCATCGTGCTGGTCGAGATCACCGATGCGCTGGCGGTGCCGATCGCCTCCCTGGTCGCCCCGGCCGCCGTGCTCGGTGCGGCCCTCGGTTTCGGCGCGCAACGCATCGTGCAGGATTTGCTCGCCGGCTTCTTCATCATCACCGAGAAGCAATACGGCTTCGGCGACCTGGTCCGGCTGACCATCGGCGCCAGCAACGAAGCCGAAGGCACGGTCGAGGACGTCACGCTGCGGGTCACCAAGCTGCGGTCGTCCGAGGGCGAGATGTACACCGTGCCCAACGGGCAGATCGTCAAGGCCCTGAACCTGTCCAAGGACTGGGCACGTGCGGTGGTCGACATCCCGGTGCCGGTGAGCGCCGACCTCAACCTGGTCAACGACGTGCTCAACGAGGTCGCCGAGAAGGCCGCCGAAGATCGCGAACTGTCCAAGCTCCTGCTCGACAAGCCGCAGCTGATGGGTGTGGAGAGCATCGCGCTGGACACCGTGAACCTGCGGATGGTGGCACGTACCCTGCCCGGCAAACAGTTCGATGTGGGCCGGCGGCTGCGGGTGCGGGTGGTGCGGGCGCTGCGCCGCGCCGGGGTCGTGACGTCCTCGGACGCGTCGATCGCCGCGGCGGGTGACGTCATACATCCGGCTGCCGTCTCGGAAGTACAGGCGACGCCACCGGCGGCGGCGCAGGAGCCGAAGAAGTGAAATTCGATCTCGACCGGGTGACCGATGCCGTCACCAAACTGTGGCGCAGCCGGGTGGGCCGGCTTCGCACCTCGACGGTGGTGCTGATCGTGGTGTTCGTCGCGCTGTCCTGGGTGCAGCAGGAGTATCGCCCGCAACAGACTGCTCCCCAGAATCCGGCAGAGCAGGTGGTCCCGCCCGGGTTCGTACCCGACCCGGAATACACCTGGGTGCCGCGCACCAAGGTGCAGCCGCCGCGCACGACGACGCAGACCGAAACGCCGGAGACGACCGAGACCACCACCTCGACCACCCCGACGACCACGACGCCGACCGAGACCCCGGAGACCGAGGCCACGACACCGACGAGTCCCACGACGACGACACCGTCGCCGGGAGCGCCCCGGTCAACGGTGTTCGACCCGGACGGCCCCGGACTGCTTCCGCCGATCACGTTGCCGATCGCGCCGGAGCCTGCGCCGGCCCCGCCGACCGATCAGCTGCAACCGGGCCAGGAACCGATGGCGCCGACATTGCCGCGATAGCGTGACCTGCCGGATGTTTTCGCCCCGCTACACTGGCGTGCCGTGATGATCACCCTCGACCACGTGACGAAGCACTACAAGTCTTCGGCGCGCCCCGCGCTCGACGACGTCTCGTTGAAAATCGACAAGGGTGAGTTCGTCTTCCTGATCGGCCCGTCGGGTTCGGGTAAGTCGACGTTCATGCGGCTGTTGCTGGCCGCCGAGACGCCCACGTCGGGCGATATCCGGGTGTCCAAGTTCCACGTCAACAAGCTCGCCGGTCGTCACGTCCCGAGCCTGCGCCAGGTCATCGGCTGCGTCTTCCAGGATTTCCGGCTGCTGCAGCAGAAGACGGTGTTCGAGAACGTGGCGTTCGCCCTTGAGGTGATCGGCAAGCGCGGCGAGGTGATCAACCGCGTGGTCCCCGACGTGCTGGAGATGGTCGGGTTGTCCGGCAAGGCCAACCGATTGCCCAGCGAGCTGTCCGGCGGTGAGCAGCAGCGCGTCGCCATCGCGCGGGCCTTCGTCAACCGGCCCCTGGTCCTGATCGCCGACGAGCCCACCGGAAACCTCGATCCCGAAACCAGCAAGGACATCATGGATCTGCTGGAACGGATCAACCGCACCGGAACCACGGTGCTGATGGCCACCCACGACCATCACATCGTCGACTCCATGCGTCAGCGGGTCGTCGAACTCGAACTCGGCCGGCTGATCCGTGATGAGCAGCGCGGCGTCTACGGAATGGATCGCTAAGTGCGCTTCGGCTTTCTTGTCAATGAAGTTCTGACCGGGCTTCGCCGCAACGTCACGATGACGGTGGCGATGATCCTGACCACCGCGATCTCGATCGGATTGTTCGGTGGCGGTCTGCTGGTCGTTCGGTTGGCCGATCAGTCCCGGGACATCTATCTCGACCGCGTCGAGAGCCAAGTGTTCCTGACCGACGACATCTCGGCCAACGATCCGACGTGTGACGGCGATGCCTGTAAGGCGCTGTACCGCAAGATCGACGACCGCGACGATGTGCGGTCACTGCGCTTCCTCAACCGCGAGCAGGCCTACGACGACGCGATCAAGAAGTTCCCGCAGTACAAGGATGTCGCGGGCAAGGACGCCTTCCCGGCGTCGTTCATCGTCAAGCTCAACGACCCCGAACAGCACGAGGCGTTCGACAAGGCGATGATCGGCCAACCCGGTGTGCTCAACGTGCTCAATCAGAAGGATCTGATCGACCGGTTGTTCGCCGTGCTCGACGGGCTCAGTAGCGTCGCGTTCGCGGTGGCGCTGGTGCAGGCGATCGGCGCGGTCCTGTTGATCGCCAACATGGTTCAAGTGGCCGCGTATACGCGGCGCACAGAAATTGGCATCATGCGTCTCGTCGGTGCGACGCGCTGGTACACGCAGCTGCCGTTCCTGGTCGAGGCGATGATCGCGGCGCTGATCGGTGTGGTGATCGCGATCGTGGGACTGATCGTGGTGCGCGCGGTGTTCCTGGACAAAGCGCTCGACCAGTTCTACCAATCGAACTTGATCGCCCGGGTGGACTATGCCGACGTGCTCTACTTCAGTGCGCCGTGGATGTTGTTCCTCGGCTTGGCGATGTCCGGTATCACCGCGTACGTGACACTGCGGCTCTACATACGAAGGTAGTCGTGAGCTAGTGGCGACCAAGAAGTCCAGCCCCGCCGGCAACAAGCAGATTGTGGCCAGCAACCGCAAGGCGCGGCACAACTACACCATTCTCGACACCTACGAGGCCGGCATCGCGCTGATGGGCACCGAGGTCAAGAGCCTGCGCGAAGGCCAGGCCTCCCTGGCCGACGCGTTCGCCACCGTCGATGACGGCGAGATCTGGCTGCGCAACGTCCACATCGCGGAGTATCACCACGGCACCTGGACCAACCACGCCCCGCGACGCAACCGCAAACTGCTGTTGCACCGCCGCGAGATCGACAATCTGATCGGCAAGATCCGCGACGGCAACCTGACCCTGGTGCCGCTGTCGATGTACTTCTCCGACGGCCGGGTCAAAGTGGAGCTGGCGCTGGCCCGCGGTAAACAGGCCCACGACAAACGCCAGGATCTGGCCAAGCGTGACGCCGATCGGGAGATCATCCGCGAGCTCGGCCGCCGCGCCAAAGGCATGTGAGGCCGGTTCGCAGCTGCTGAAATGGCTGCGGCTGGTTAGCTCCCGTCATCGAGGGGCTATACCTGCCTGACGGGTTTGGTCGTATGGGCGCACAGGGAGGTGGCGGGTGGCATCACACCTGCCGACATGGCGTCCGGTACTCGTTGTCGGAGTCCTGGTCGCCGCCGGGGTCAACGCGTTGGCGTTGTGGGGGCCCGGGGTGGCGTACCGGGGCGAGGCGGTCCTGCAACTGTGCACCGGGCTCGTGGCGGTGGTGTGCGGTGTCGTGGTCGCGGCGCGGATGTCGGGCGCGGCCCGCTGGTGGCGGTTGCTCTACGTCGCCGCGGTGCTGATGTGGCTCGTCGGCCAGGTTCTGTGGTGGACCCATGGCGCTGGGCCGGTGCCCTCCGCGATGAAGGTCAGTTACCTGGTTCTCCCCGCGTTGATCACCGCGTCGTTGGGACTGCTGGTGTATTCCAGCGGCGGCCTGCCCACACCTCGGGAGGATCCGCTGCGACGCACATTCGCCACGAATCTGCTCGACGGCACCGTCGCCGGGGCATCCTTTCTGATCCTGGCGGCCATGGGCGATTTCGGGACACATTCGACCGCCTCGCTGCCGCGGTCCGGCGTTCCCACACTCGATGTCATCTTTGCGGTCGCCGAAGTGCTGCTGGTGGCCGCGGCCGTCGTGGTCGCGATGGTCTATGAGCCCGGCCGGCCTTACCGGACGAACTATCTACTGCTGGCCGGCGGCCTCATCACGATGGCGGCCTCAGACCGAATCGTCGCGTATTTCCGGTCCGTGGGCGCCGCCGGCGGTGACCTGTGGGGCGGGATCGGATTGGTCGTCGGTCCGGTGATCATCGCGTTCGCGATGCTGGAGCAGACGCCGCCGGAGGTGTGCGACGACACGGACCGCGGAATCGACTGGGCCAGGCTGGTTTTGCCCTACATCGGATTTCTCGGCATCGCGGTGCTATTCGCCTATCACGTCATGATCGGTCAACCGCTGGATCCGTTTGTGGTGTGGGCGACCGTGGCGATGGTGCTGCTGGTCACCGTTCGACAGATCCTGGCCATGCGCTCGCAGCACCTGCTGACCCAACAGCTCTACCGGGCGCAGCGCCGCCTGGGCCACCAGGTGTATCACGATGCCTTGACGGGTCTGCCCAATCGTCTGCTGTTCCGGGAGCGACTCGATGAGGCGATGAAGCGCGGGCAGTTCGTGCTGATCTTCATCGACCTCGACGACTTCAAGGAGGTCAACGACCGGTTCGGCCACGCGGCCGGCGACGAGTTGTTGTGCACCGTCGGGGACCGTCTCAAGCGCTGCATCAGCGATGCCGACACACTGGCCCGGATCGGAGGCGACGAGTTCGCGGTTCTGATCGAGGGGGAGAGCGGCAACCCTGAGGTGGCGGCAGACCGCCTGCGGGTGGCGTTGCGTGACCCGTTCCCGGTGCACGGGTCGTCGGTACGGGTCAAGGCGAGTATGGGTCTGGTGCCCTCGGGAGCCGGTGGGCCCGAGCAAACCTCGGACGACGTGTTGCGTCAGGCCGACATTTCGATGTATGCGGGCAAACGCCTCGGTAAGAACACCGCCGTCGTCTACCAACCCGAATCGGATACACAGGTCGACTTCCCGACCGTGTTGCGGGCGGCCGCCGGCGTCCCCGACGGTTTCAGCCTCGCCTATCAACCCGTGGTCGACCTCACCGACGGGACGCTCGTCGCCGTCGAGGCGCTGGCGCGCTGGACTGCTCCCAACGGCTTGCAGATTTCGCCGGAGACCTTCGTGGCCATGGCCGAGGGCGCGGGGCTGGGCGCGACGTTCGACGCCATGGTGCTGGACCTGGCATGTCAGGAGGTGGTCGCCTCGGGCCTGCAGGTCGACCTTCACGTCAACATCGGGGCTGCGCGGTTGGGCAACACCGGTTTCGACGAGCAGGTACGACGCGTCCTGGAGCGTCATCGATTGCCGGGGCACCGCCTGGTCGTCGAAATCACCGAAACGCTACCGATTCTCGACCTGACCGCCGCCGCAGCGCAGATCGAACGGCTCAACGCCATCGGGGTGAAGGTCGCCCTCGACGATTTTGGCGCGGGATACAACTCGCTGACCTATCTGCACGCCCTGCCGGTGCAGATCGTCAAACTGGACCGCAGCCTGGCCGTGGATGCCGAGCCCGAGCGGGATTTGACGCTGTACCGGTCCGTCATCGGCTTGTGTAGCGATCTGGGCTTCAGCGTCATTGCCGAGGGCATCGAGTCGACCCTGCAAGCCGGCACCATCCTGGCCGCAGGCTGTCAGCTGGCGCAGGGGCACCTGTTCGGACGTGCGACCCCGCTGAGCGATATCAGCGTGCGGTGGGCAGATGCGGTGCGTCAGGACGCGGAATATTCCAACGTTGGGCGGGGTTGAAGGATCCGGTACTATTGACTGTCCTGCCGAAAGTCGGTGGGGATGCGAGGGGCTGATCGGTTTCGACTTCGCGCATCGAATCAAGGGAAGCGTGCCGGTGCAGGCAAGAGACCACCGTAAGCGTCGTTGCAACCAATTAAGCGCCGATTCCAATCAGCGCGACTACGCACTCGCTGCCTAAGCGACTGCGTGTCTGTCAGACCGGGAGCGCCCTCGGCCCGGACCCTGGCATCAGCTAGAGGGACCCACCCACGGGTTCGGTCGCGGAATCCGTGGGGACATCAAACAGCGACTGGGATCGTCATCTCAGCTTGTTCGCGTGACTGAGAGATCCGAGTAGAGGCACAGCGAACTGCGCACGGAGAAGCCTCGAGGACATGCCGTAGGACCCGGGTTCAATTCCCGGCAGCTCCACCGGTAGTAAGCAGGCCAGGGACAGAGTCCCTGGCCTGTTTACTGTCTCGGGCAGCTCACCGTGAGGGTGCGACGAACCGCAGTCCGGTGACCGGTGTTTCCTCAGGCCGGGTCAGCCGCAGCGCGTACAACCCGGGTGCAACTCCGCGCGTGTCGATTTCCACGCGGCCAGTCGTGTGCTCGCCCTTGGCGACGACGTTTCCGCTGAGGTCGAGCAGTTCCGCGGTCACCGGTAGCTCTTCGAGCGACGGGTTCGCGATGGCGATGGATTCGCCAACGGCGACACCGGCTTCCGCCGGCTGAGTGGTCAGCTCCACCGCGTACCGCACCTCCGGATTCACGAACTTGATCGCGTCCGGGTTCAGCCACCACTCCGGCATCACCTCGTACGACGGGAAATCGGCGGGCCGGAATCGCGGGTCGGCCATCATGGCCACCGTCAAGCTGTACCGGGTCTGCTCGTCGCCGGATACCTTGAGGAAGCTCGTCGCCTGTTCGGGCGGCCGGATGTCGTGGTAGGTGTCCGGACCCCACTGATGGAGTACGTTGCGCTGTTCGTCGAACAGCGTGAGGGTCACGGGCTTGTCGGAGTTCATGAAGATGAACGGGATTGCCTTACCCTCGTGTGCCGGAGCCCAGAACTTGAAGAAATCGGTGTCGATCTTCCACTTGCTCCCATACGGGAAGACAGCTGCCAGTGACTCGTACCGGTGCAGTGTCAGATGGAACGTGCCGGGTCCGTGTCCCTGCCCGATGTCCAGTGGCGGCTTGCGGAAGCGGAGTTCGGTCGCCGAGTCGAACGAGTTGTTGGGCTCGAACTTGTCGGGCTGCAGCGGCGTCAGCCACGGTCCGGCGATCAGTGAATACGCGGTGACGCCCCCGTAGCTCTTCACCTTGATGATGTAATCGCCCTGGGGAACGTTGCCCGCCGCGAAGAAAACCCCGTCCTGCGGATAAACCGTTGTCAGGCCTTCGATCTCGCGCCCTGATGTATCGAGAACCTCGACATAGAGGTTTGCGATCTTGTGATACCAGATCACTTGAATCCTCAGCTCCGAGTAGTCGGAGGTCTTGAACGACCAGTAGTCGGCGTCGCCGTTCTGCTTGCTGATGGCGAGCCAGTCCGGACGTGGGATCCGCACGCCGCCCATGATGTCGGTCTGCAGCGGTCGAGCGGTGGCGATGCTGTCGCCGGCGTCGACCGGATCGGGGAGTACGCCTTGAAGTACCTCGTTCACCGCGGCGAACGCGTCGAGTCCTCTACTGGTCATTCCGAGAAAGCCGGGTTCGCCTGCCCAACTGGTCCGTTGCAGTAGTGGTTCGACGTCCGCGTTGGAGATCAACGGGTCGATGGCGCGCAGCATCGCCGCGGTGCCGGCGACCAGGGGCGCCGCGGCCGATGTCCCGGACATGCGACGGCCGAATGCGTTGTCGGCATCCGGCATCACCGGAAGCTGGGTGCCGGGAGCCCAGATTGTCACCGACGGGCCGTAATTGGAGTCCGCCCTGGGCGTGACGTTGTCCGGGCCGAGGGCGCCGACCGTGATGACGCCAGGGGTGCGGGTCGCCGGACGGACCCACTTGTCCGGAAGGCGATATCCACTGTTGCCGGCTGCGACGACGATCACGACGTCGCGGTCGACGGCGTATTGGAAGGCGTTGACCCAGTCGGCATCCGGGAAGGTATCCCAGATGGTCTGCGGTGGTGTACCGAAGCTCATGTTCACCACATCGATACCCCAATATCCGCAGATCTTGATGCCGCGCATTATCGAGAAAATGTCTCCGCCGTGCCTCATCAAGACCGGGAATGCGACTGTGCCGCCGGCTCCTGCCGCGCCCTGCTGGTTGTTGACAGTCGCCGCGGCGAGGCTGGCCGCGCCGTTGCCGTGCCAGTCGTGATTGGTGCTGCTTTCGCTGATGTCGCGGTCGTCCCGGTCGATGTTGTACGTGAAGACTCCGCGGTCGAAATCGGAGCCGGTCTGCCCGGGATGCCGCAGCGGCTGACCTGCGGCGTCGAACCAGAAGCCTTGGTCCATGACGGCCAGCGTCGTCAAGGCCGTGCCTCCGTTGCCGGCACGGTAGGAGTCGACGAGTTGCCACGCGTCTACGATCCGCGCGCGGCCACTGAACGCCGGCCATAGTTGCGGGTCGCTCTGCCCCCACTCGGTGACGGAAGCTTCCGTCGTGGAGAACATGTTCAGTCGGGCGGGCTTCACCAGATGGTTGAGTCCGACGGATTCTCTGGGTACGTCGATGCTCGCGACAAGCGCCGCCACCGACGCGGCCATCTCCGACGAGAAGTGCGGCAGCGGTGCATCGGTGGATCGACTCACCGCCCGCTCGAATATCGCCGCCGCGTCGCGGATTCGCGGTGGCTCCGAGAACACCACTCGAACGCTGTCCGGCGGTGGTTCGACCAGCCCGTGGTTACGCGCGGTTCGACCTAGTTCGCGCGGACGGCGCGGCAACGGTCGCGGCCGGATCGCCGTTGCGCCGAACTTGGCCGTCAATTCGTTGATTGCGTCGACGTGTTCGGCACCGATCAGCAGTTCGTTCTCACGAAACAGCGCAGGCGCATCACCGCTGCCGGTGAAATCCATGGCCCCGACCCGCGATTCCGTTTGCACGGAACACAGGTGAGCTTCCTTTGCCGCACGCGACAGGGGCTGTACCAATTCGCGAATACTGTCGTGAGCCACGATGTCCTCCTCGGTGATTGCCTCGGATTTTCATGGTGGGTTTGCCGCGGGAGGGGCCGGTAGCGTAGTCGACTACGTCAGTCAGCGTTGGTCGGTGGCCGGTGCCCGGGTGGACCAATCGGGCACACCGGAACCATCTGCCCTGGGCACAGGTTAGATTGAGGAATGTTTTCTCGCCGCATCGCTAGCCCCCGGGGCAGTGCGCGGTCAGGTGGTCGCTGGGTCGGGCTTGGCGCTGCTGCACTTCTCACCGCGGGCGTTCCGCTCGTCGCTCTCACCGCACCGCCGGTGGCGTCTGCCGCCGACTGTGCCGACGCCGAGGTGGTCTTCGCTCGCGGCACCGATGAGCCGCCCGGTATGGGCCGCGTCGGCGATGCCTTCGTCGATTCGCTGCGCAAGCAGACCGCGGGCATGACCATCAACACCTACGGGGTGAACTACAAGGCCTCCAAGCTGCAGCTGCACGGCGGTGATGGCGCCAAGGACGCGATTTCCCACATCAAGTCCACGCTGTCGTCGTGCCCGGACACCCAGATCGTGCTCGGCGGCTACTCGCAGGGCGCGAGCGTGATCAACATCGTGGCCGGCAACCCGCTCGGCGGGATCAAATGGGGCGACGGGCTACCGGCGGAGTACGCGGACAACGTCGCGGCGATCGCCACCTTCGGCGACGTCGGCACCCGCACCAAGCAGTCGATAGCAACCCAGAGCGCCCTGTTCGGTTCCAAGGCGATCGACCTGTGCAACCCCATGGACCCGATCTGTCACGAGGGCCAGGGCAACGAATGGAGCGGACACACCGAGGGTTACGTCCCCGTGTACACCACGCAGGCGGCGGCGTTCGCGGCAGCCAAGCTGCTGGCCGGTTCGGGTCAGTCGGTGCCCGGATACGGGCCGGCGCTGCCGGATTACGGGTACGGTCCGACGCTTCCGGGCTATGGTCCGACGCCGGGATACGGCCCCACCCCGGGCTATGACCCCAGCACATCCCTGCACGGCCCGCAGCCGGGCTACAGTCCCGAGACGCCGGGCTACGGTCAGCAGCCACCCGGACTTGCTCCGTCGACGTCGGTTCCCAGCTCGCCGGCCTCGGAAGTCGGCTTGGTCTGAGCGGTTTCACACCGCTGCCGGCGACGGAAGCGTGATCGCGATCTCGGTGCCGCGGGCATCGTGCACGTCGAGCACACCACCGAGCGCCAACACCTTGGCGCGGATCGACGCGAATCCGATGTGACCGGTTTCGACGCTCAGCGCGAGGCGCTCGGGTTGGATGCCCACGCCGTCGTCGGCGACGCATAATGTGGCGCGCGCGTCGGACCGGGTCAGGGTGAACCGCAGGTTGTCGGCCTTGGCGTGCTTGATCGCATTGGTCGAAAACTCGCGCGCCGCGCTGTAGAGCAGGTGATCGGCGTCAGTCCGCAGATCCTCGGGCCAGTTGTCGAAGTCCAGGTGGACAGCGAGGTTGGTGCGTGCGGCGATGCCGTCGGCCAGTGAGGTGATGGCGGCCCGCAGACCGGCGCGGGCAAGCACCTCGGGGTGCAGTTCACGGACCACGTCGCGAAGCAGTCGCGAGCACTCACCGAGCGCGATGTCCACGCGGTCCATCGATTCGGCGGATCCTTCGCGTACCTCTTCCATCTCCCGGCGGGATGCCAGCACATACTGCAGGGCCCCGTCGTGCAGTCGCTCCGAGAGCGTTTGTCTCTCACGCTTTTCCAGCGTGACGATCTCTTCGAGCAGGTGGCTACGCTCCTGGGCCAACCGGGCAATCGTCTGCTCTTTCGACTGTTGGATCCACGACAGCGTGACCGACCCGGCGGCCAACCCGAACAACAGGCCGGTGGTGGTGAGAATCGAACCCCAGGGCTCGTCTCCGTTGGCCTCCTGGTTCACCCAGAGCACGACGACGTAGGCGGCCACGGTGGGGACGGCGATCACCGCGCTGACGAACGGATCGAGTTGTGCCGCCGCGATCAGCGGGATCAGAAACAACCCGTAGTGAAGCACGTCGGAGGTCCAGGTATTGGGGGAGCTGAGCCCGGATTCCACCGAAAGTGCCGACACCACAGCGACATCCGCGCACAGCATGAGCAGTGCCACGCAGCGCCGGGCTTCGGCGCCCGCGCGACTGCTCCGCTGCAGCGCCCAGAAGCCCCAACCGGCGATCGCCACCAGGTAGCCGATCCACAGCAGTGCGTAGGGCCAGCGGTAGGTTTCGGGCGGTTGCAGGAACAACGCGAAGAAGATGAACGCCGCCAACAGGATCCGCAGGGCCAACTGCAGCAGCAGCCCGCGAAAAGCTGCGCCCTTCCAGCGTTGCTCCAAAGCCGTTGCCGCCGCGCGCCTGACCATTTTCGACTCCCGCCAACCGCAAGGTCCGGCAGGAGTATAGGGCGGTTCGAGCAGGTCCAGAGCCAGGTTGACGAAGTTTGCGCGCCTGACCGGCCCGCCTGAACGCCACCTGCCATCATGGATGACGGGTCCCGCGGGTGCGAAACCGGGGAGGTGATCGACTGTTGACCGCACAGCGTGAGTTCACGGCCTACGGCCCGTCGCATCTGGTCGTGCTGGCGGTGTTCGTCCTCGGGGGAGTGCTTCTGGTCATGATCGGCCGGCGTCAGAACGAGGCGCAGGCCCGGGTTTTCAGCCGTGTACTGGCCGGACTGCTCGTCGCGGCGTTCGCAGTGGCGTTGGCCTACAAGCTGATCGTGCCCGATATCGACACCTCGATTCCGCTGCAGTTGTGCGACCTCGCCGAGCTCGCCGCCGCCTATGCCTTGTGGTCGCAGCGGCATTGGGCATTCGTGCTCACCTACTACTGGGGTCTCGTGCTGAGCTCGCAAGCCTTGCTCACCCCGGACATCGGCACACCGCGCGAAGGCGCCCCGGACTTTCCGCACCACCTCTTCGTCACGTTCTTCACGCTGCATGTGCTCGTGGTGTGGGCGGCGATCTACCTCACCTGGGGGCGCGGCAGACGCCCGCGCTGGCGCGACTACCGCTTCGCCGTCGCGCTGACCCTCGGGTGGATGGCGTTCACGTTCACCTTCAACGCGATCGCCGGCACCAACTACGGCTATCTCAACCACAAGCCACCCACCGCCTCGGTGCTGGACGTGCTCGGCCCCTGGCCGGTGTACCTGTTGGCCGAGATCGCGGTCGTGATGGCGGTGTGGGCGCTGATGACCTGGCCATGGGAGCGATCGCGGTCTAGCTGTGAAGATGCTGTCAATCGGCGCCGGAATCGATGATTGACAGCGACATTTTGACGGGCTACGTATATTACGCGCGACGGTGTTTTTGTATCGTCTGCGACCTGTCCCAGAGGGCGACAGTGGCCTGATCGAAGGGGCGGTTGTGCGGACCACGGCACCGAATCCAGACGCCGGACGTCTGGCCGCGGCGAGCGGACGATGAGCGCCCACGGCAAGGGCACGGCGGGCTCGGGCATCGCCCGGGCCGTCCGCATGCTGGCCGTGCCCATCCTGCTCGGCTGGGTGGTCCTGACCGTCCTGACCAACGTCCTGGTGCCGCCGCTGGAGAAGGTCGGCGAGGAGAACACCGTCGGCCTGAGCGCCCAAGACGCGCCGGCCATGATCGCGATGCGCAAGATCGGCAGCGACTTCCAGGAATTCGATTCCGACAGCAGCGCGATGGTGGTCCTGGAGGGCGAACAACCCCTCGGCGACGATGCCCACCACTATTACGACGGCATCGTCGACAAGCTCGAGGCTGACACCGCCCATGTCCAGCACGTCGCCGACTTCTGGGGCGATCCGCTGACCGCGTCGGGGGCGCAGAGCAACGACGGCAAGTCGGCCTACGTCCAGGTGCACCTACGGGGCAATCAGGGCGAAACGCTGGCCAATGAATCGGTGGCCGCGGTTCGCGACATCGTCGCGCAGTCCCCGCCTCCACCGGGTGTCAGCGTGTTCGTCACCGGTGGGGCGCCGCTGGTATCGGATCAACACCATGCCGGCGACAAGAGCGTCGCGCGGGTCACTGCCATCACGCTCGTGGTGATCGCGGTGATGCTGCTGATCGTCTACCGGTCGATCGCCACCATGATCCTGATCCTGCTGATGGTGTTCCTCGAGCTCGGTGCCGCCCGCGGGATCGTGGCATTCTTGGCGCACAACGGGATCATCGGGTTGTCGACCTTTGCGGTGAACCTTCTGACCCTGATGGTGATCGCCGCCGGAACCGACTACGCCATCTTCGTGATCGGCCGGTATCAAGAGGCCCGCGGTGCCGGTGAAGATCGAGAAACCGCCTACTACACCATGTTCAGCGGTACCTCCCATGTCGTGCTCGGCTCGGGCATGACGATCGCCGGCGCGATGCTGTGCCTCAGCTTCACCCGGTTGCCGTACTTCCAGACCATGGGCGTGCCGTGCGCGGTCGGCACGTTCGTCGCCGTCGTCGCTGCCCTGACGATGGGCCCGGCGGTGATCGTGATCGGCAGCCGGTTCGGACGGTTCGAACCGAAACGCAGTATCCGGTCGCGGGGTTGGCGTCGCGTCGGGATCGCCGTGGTCCGCTGGCCGGGACCGATCCTGGTCGCGACGTTGGGTCTGGCGCTCGTCGGTCTGCTCACCCTGCCGGGGTACAAGACCAATTACGACGCCCGCAAGTATCTACCCTCGGACCTGCCGGCCAACGTCGGATACGTCGCCGCCGAACGTCATTTCAGCGCTGCGCGGATGAATCCCGAACTGCTGATGGTCGAGACCGATCACGATCTGCGCAACCCGGCGGACTTCCTGGTCATCGACAAGATCGCCAAGGGCATCGTGCGGGTGCCCGGAGTGTCTCGGTTGCAGGCGATCACCCGCCCCAACGGGCGCCCGATCGAGCACACGTCGATCCCGTTCCTGTTGAGCCGGCAGGGCACGACCAACACCATGAACCGCAAGTACATGCAGGACCGGATGGCCGACATGCTGGTTCAGGCCGACGAGATGCAGAAGACCATCGACACCATGGAGGAGATGTCGCGGCTGACGCAGCAGATGGCCGACATCACGCACTCCATGGTGACCAAGACCAAGACGATGACGCTCGACATCGCCGAATTGCGAGAGAACATCGGTAATTTCGACGATTTCCTACGGCCGCTGCGCAATTACTTCTACTGGGAGCCGCACTGCGCCGACATTCCACTGTGCTGGTCGCTCCGTTCCATCTTCGACACCCTCGACGGCATCGACGCGTTGACCGACGACGTCCAGCAGTTGGTGCCCGAGCTGGAGCGGCTCGATACTCTGATGCCGCAGCTGGTCACGCTCATGCCGCAGCAGATCGAGACCATGCGCACGATGAAGACGTTGATGCTCACGCAGCGGGCCACCCAGGCCGGGCAGCAGGATCAGATGGCCGCGATGCAGGAGAATTCGACGGCCATGGGCAAGGCCTTCGATGAGGCCCGCAATGACGATTCGTTCTATCTTCCACCGGAAGCCTTCGAGAACAAGGACTTCAAGCGGGGGATGAAGAATTTCATCTCACCGGACGGAAAGTCGGTGCGGTTCATCATCAGTCACGAGGGCGATCCCGCGACACCCGAGGGCGTCGCCCACGTGGACCCGATCAAGCTGGCCGCCAAGGAGGCGCTCAAGGGCACACCGTTGGAAGGCTCGAAGATCTACCTGGCCGGCACCGCGGCCACCTACAAGGACATGAAAGACGGATCGTTCTACGATCTGGTGATCGCCGGAATCGCGGCGGTGTCACTCATTTTCATCATCATGCTGCTGATCACCCGGAGTGTGGTGGCGGCCGCGGTGATCGTCGGCACGGTGCTGCTGTCCCTGGGCGCGTCGTTCGGCTTGTCGGTGCTGCTGTGGCAGCACCTGCTCGGCTTGGAACTGCACTGGATGGTGCTGGCCATGTCGGTCATCCTGCTGCTGGCCGTCGGTTCCGACTACAACCTGCTGCTGGTCTCCCGGTTCAAAGAAGAGCTGCCCGGTGGGCTGAAGATCGGGATCATCCGAGCGATGGCGGGCACCGGCTCGGTGGTGACCTCGGCGGGTCTGGTGTTCGCCTTCACCATGGCGTCGTTCGCCTTCAGTGATCTCAAGGTGATGGCCCAGGTCGGCACGACCATCGCACTCGGTCTGCTGTTCGACACGTTGATCGTGCGGTCGTTCATGACGCCGGCGATCGCGGCGTTGCTGGGCCGGTGGTTCTGGTGGCCACAGGTGATCCAGTCGGCGGCATCGAAGCGGCGGCTGGCCGCGCTCGGAAACATCACTGCCCACGCGTGAGCGCTGGGCTCCTACGTGGGCAGTGGCTGAAAAACTACTTCTTGTTGCCGCCGGGGCGAGGCGGTGGCGGCGGTTTGGCCTTGGTGGTCGGCTCGAACTTGCCGCCCTTTTTCGGATCATATGTTCCGGCCATGGTGATCCCTCTCGTTCGTTTCGATAGTTCCACCACAACCCACCGTAGCGACGAACGTCCGTCCGCGCAGTGACTACGTTCAACAAATAGGACAACAGCCAACACGCCGAGCTCGGTTGCGACACGGTCACGGGACGGTACCTATCAATGCATCACTGGTCACATCGACAACATTGATCACTAACGTCACTTCAGCCAACTGTGACGTCATGTCGACGTCCCTGTATTGGGAAGGTGTGACATGTCGCGACGTCCTCGAGGTGCTTCGACGATGGCAGCGGCGGCCGCAATCGGACTCGTGGTCGCGGTCGGCGTAGCGCCGAGCGCATCGGCCGAACCGTGCGAAGGCGCTGCCGCTGCGGCGCAACCGCTTCCGAACCAGGCGTTCCAGATTCCCAAGCCCTCGCGGATCGCGCCCTTCAACCGGCCGATCGGTCACAAGCCGGTCGGGGCCAATGACCAGGCGCCGACGCCCAAGCTCGGACAGCTGCCGCTGGCGATCCTCAAGGCGCTGATCCCGAACTCCGGACAGGTCAGGCAGAAAGCGGCCGTCGTGCCCAGGCCGAATCCCGGTGGCACACAACCGGTCCCCAACGCAGCCCAGCCGGCCCCGGTGCCGGCGGCACCACAGCCGGCACCGGCCCCCGCGGCGGCCGTACCGACACCCGGGCCGCCGCCGGGCACCTCCATCGTCGGGTGGGTCACCGGACCCGACAGTCCCAACGAGACGATCAAGCGTTTCGCCATCACCGGGACGGATCTCGGAATCATGTGGGACAACGGGGATCCGGTGAACCGGCAGGTGTTGATGGCTTTCGGCGACACCAACGGCTACTGCGGCATCCCCGGCAAGCAGTGGCGGTACAACGTGTTGTTCCGCAGCCAGGACGGGTCACTGGCGCGGACGATCGCGGTGCCGGATGGTCAGGTGGCCAACAAGTATTCGGGTTCACCGGTGTGGCGACAGGGCATCTCCAAGCAGATCATCAACAGCATCGGCCGCGCCCCGGAGGAGACCGGTGTCATCCCCACGGCAGGTATTGCCGTGGGCCGCAACCAGTATCTGAATTTCATGTCGATCCGGAACTGGGACAGCCCGGGCGCGTGGTCCACCAATTTCTCGGCGATCGCGATGTCGCCGGACAACGGTGAGAACTGGGGTGTGTACCCCGGGACCATCCGTACGCCCGCGGGCGGCAACGAAAACTTCCAGATGGGCGCGTTCCTCAAGCCGGGCCCGGGCGATCCGTACATATACACGTTCGGTACTCCCAACGGCCGCGGCGGCTCGGCCTACATCGCGCGAGTGTCGCCGGCGTTCATCCCCGACCTGACCAAGTACGAGTACTTCAATGCCACCAACAACGCCTGGGTGCCCGGCAATCCAGCGGCCGCCACACCGGTGATTCCCGGGCCGGTCAGCGAAATGTCGGCCCAATACAACACGTATCTCAAGCAGTACCTGGTGCTGTACGGCAACGGGGCCAACGACGTGGTGATGCGGACGGCGCCGGCTCCCCAGGGCCCGTGGGGCCCGGAGCAACTGGTCGTGCCCTCGTCGCAGATCCCCGGCGGCATCTATGCGCCGTATCTGCATCCGTGGTCCACGGGCCGGGAGCTCTATTACAACCTGTCGCTGTGGTCGGCCTACAACGTCATGTTGATGAAGACCGTGCTGCCCTGACCCGACGAGGCCCGGCATCGGACTGCGCCAGCGGTGCCAACAACGCGTCGAGGCCGTACTCGAACACCGCGTCGTAGTCGGTGGGTGACTGCAGGGCAGCGACCAGTTCCTGATCGGGCCAGGCCGCCGTCCACAGCGAGGGGTCCTCTTCCTGGTGTCGTGGACCGCGTACGGCCGAGAACTGCATCACCGCAGAGGAAATCACGTGCACCTGCACGGCTCGCAACACCAGCGCCGCGCGGGTGCCGGTGACGCCGATCGCGGCGAGTTCGGCCGCGAGTCGCTGCTGGACCGGCAGAAACAGCATCGGCGTGCGGTCGCGCTCGTGGGCGATCGCCAGCAGATGTTGACGCTGGATCAGCAGGCTGCGCTGGTTGCGCGCCAGCGCGGCGATCCGATTCGACGGCGTATCACCGTCCATCGGCAGACCGGCCATCTCGGCCAGTAGACGGTCCACCAGACTGTCGAACAGCGCGTCCCGACCACCGACATGCCAGTAGATCGAGGTGACCGCCACACCGATGCGTTCGGCGAGAGCACGCATCGAGAACGCCTCGACGCCATCGGATTCGATGAGGCGGGCGGCCGCGTCGAGGACGACGTCGGCATCGATTGACCGCGGCTTACCGTTCACGAGGGTGTCGCAGCGTCGGTGATGTGCTCGGTGGCGGGCAGATCGAGGTAGCGCTCGAGATTGCGGTGCATGTTGATGATTCGGCGCTCCTCGCCGGAGAGCACCAGATGGGTGAATCCGGGCTGGTGCATGCCGCGTTGCAATCCGGTCAGCACGGCGATGTCCTGGCTCATCACCAGGCCGGGGTGTGCCTGCTCGGCGCTCATCCGGACATCGGTGGGCTTGGTCCGCGGTGAATCCGGTGGCATGCGGGCCATCAGCGTCATCACGAGGTGACCACGGTCGGGGTCGGTTCCGGGCAGTGCGGTCATCACGGTGAGGTGGTCGGCGCTGGCGAGCAGGGTCATGTTGGGAAACATGTTGTACTGGTGGAGCCGCATGACCTGGTCGGTGTCGGCCCAACCGATGTCGACGCCGCGGCTTGCCGCGAATTGCCTGATCTTGGCGGCGATCACGTCGGCCACCGATTGGCCCGACACCTGTTCGTCGTGTGGGAACGGGGTGCCTTCGGCCACGCCCATGAGTGGACCCTGGGTGGCCACATAGGCATCCCAGACGTCCTGATCGCTCAGTGCACCCGCCAGCCGCGGGCTCGGCACCCCGTAGAGCGACTCCGATTTACCGGTGTGACCCCAGATGGTCTGGGGTGCATAGACGTCGTCCATGCACCGGTGCAGTTCGGGGTGCAGGGTTTGGACGTGGTAGGTCTCGCTGTATCCGTCGGCGATCGTCTTCCAGTTCGCCTCGACATCGATGGTCATGGTTGCGTAGCAACGGAAGTCGCCGAGGCCGCACCAGGCGATGTCCTCGGGAACAGCCTCCAGGTAGTCGGCCAGCGGCATCGCCGCGGTATCGAGATTGACGAACACGAATCGCTCCCAGGTGTCCACCTGTACCGGCACCAGCGGGAACTCGGACATGTGTGCCGACCCGAAACCCTTGCGGTTCGGGATGCGTCGCAGGGCGCCGGTCAGGTCCCAGGTCCAGCCGTGGTAGCCACATTTCAGTTCCCGGAGGGCGGAACCGCTGCCGGTGCACAGCGCGTTGCCGCGGTGCCGGCAGGCATTCTGGAATGCGCGCAGTACCCCGTCGTGACCATGGATGATCAGCACCGAGTAGGGGCCGCAACGGTATTCGAAGTAGTCGCCCGGCTCGGCCACATGATCGAGCGTGCACGCAGCCTGCCAGACTCGCGGCCACATGCGCTCGACTTCGAGTCGGGCGAAGGCCGGGGAGTAGTAGCGCTCGGCCGGGACCAGGGTCGGCCGAGCGGGCGGCTCACCGATGGCATCCGCCTTTCGTGCGTTGCCGGGATGAGTGGAACTCAGGGTCATGGAGTGCCTCCCGCGGAAAGATCGAAAACCCGGCACGGGGTTCTGTAACGGTGTTACATTGCCACCGTAGCGGCCCGGACGTTCTCAAGGGAGCAAAACGTGTTCGATCTCAAGATCACCGGTGGCACGGTCGTCGACGGCACCGGTGCAGACCGATTCACCGCCGACGTCGGAATCAAGGACGGTAGGATCGTCGCGGTGCATCGGCGCGGACCGGACGATCCCGGGTTGTCCGGCGAGGCGGCCGAAACCATCGATGCCGCTGGAAAAATCGTCGCACCCGGGTTCGTCGACATCCACACTCACTACGACGGTCAGGTCAGCTGGGACGACGTGTTGGAACCGTCCAGCAACCACGGCGTCACCACGGTGGTGGCCGGCAACTGCGGCGTCGGCTTCGCGCCGGTGCGCCCCGGTCGCGAAGAATGGCTGATCTCGCTGATGGAGGGTGTCGAGGACATCCCCGGCACCGCCTTGACCGAGGGCATCACCTGGGGTTGGGAGACCTTCGGTGAGTACCTGGACGTGATCGGCAAGCGTGAGCTCTCCGTCGACATGGGAACCCAGATCGCCCACGGCGCAGTCCGCGCGTACGCCATGGGGGAGCGTGGTGCCCGCAACGAACCGGCCACACCTGACGACATCAAGGCCATGGCCGCCCTGGTGCAGGAAGCGATCGAGGCTGGGGCACTTGGATTTTCGTCTTCCCGGACGCTGGCGCACCGCGCGATGGACGGGGAACCCGTCCCGGGCACCTTTGCGGCCGAAGACGAGCTCTTCGCGCTGGGGCGGGCCGCTGCGGCCGGTGGGGCCGCGGTCTTCGAGTTGGCCCCACAGGGTGCGGCGGGCGAGGACATCGTCGCGCCAAAGACCGAGCTGGAGTGGATGCGCCGGCTCGGTGAGGAGATCGACTGCGCTCTGAGCTTCGCGTTGATCCAGGTCGACGCCGACCCGAACCTGTGGCGCGAGCAGCTGGAGCTGTCAGCGGCCGCGCATCAGGCCGGCAGTCGGCTTTTCCCGCAGGTCGCGGCGCGGCCGTTCGGCATGCTGCTGGGATTCCCGGGTCACCACGCCTTCACGCATCGGCCGACCTTCCGGCGGCTGAAGGCCGAATGCAGCCGTGCAGAGCTGGCCGAGCGACTCGCCGATCCGGCGGTGCGGGCCGCGATCCTGTCCGAGGACGATCTGCCGATCGACCCGGACAAGTTGTTCGACGGCATGTTCATGCTGGCGCAGAACGTCGCCGACCGGCTGTATCACCTTGGGGAGCCACCGGATTACGAACCGACCGAGGAGCGCACGGTGGCCGCGATCGCCAAGCAGCGAGGCGTTGATCCGCTGGCCGCGATGTACGACCTGATGCTCGAGGCGGATGCCGGCGCGATGCTGATGTATCCGATGTTCAACTACGCCAACGGTAACCACGACGCGATCCGGGAGATGCTGACCCACCCGGCCGGCGTGCTGGGCCTGTCCGACGGCGGTGCGCACTGCAGCATGATCTGTGACGCCTCGTATCCGACATTCCTGTTGACCCACTGGGCCCGCGATCGGTACCGCGGCGAGAAGCTGTCGTTGGAATACGTGATCCGGAAGCAGGCCAACGACACCGCGCAGCTGTTCGGCATGACCGACCGCGGCGTGATCGCCGAGGGCAAGAAAGCCGATCTCAACGTTATCGACATGGACGCCCTGACGTTGCATGCGCCGAGGATGGCCTACGACCTGCCGGCGGGCGGAAACCGATTGGTGCAGGGCGCCAGTGGTTACGACGCCACGATCGTCAGCGGCACCGTGACGCGGCGCGGCGGCGTCGACTCCGGTGCGCGTCCGGGCCGTCTGGTCCGTGGGACACGTTGACCGGTAGGGTCTTTCGCCATGGCGGGTTTCCGTTACGATCCGCGTCAGCGCCCGGCCCAGCCTCCCGCGCCGCCCGCTGACGCGTTCACCATCCACACTGCCCCGGTCGCCGACGATGTGTCACTGGCGTTCGTTCGTGAAGGTGTCGGCGGCGTACCCCTGGTACTGGTCCACGGATATCCGGAGACGAAGCGGATCTGGTGGCGCAACATCGAGGCGCTGGCCGCAGCCGGGTTCGAGGTCATCGTGCCGGACCTGCGCGGCATGGGGGACAGCTCGATCCCGACCGATGATCAGCACGACATCGTCACCTATTCGCGCGACCTCCATGTCCTGGTTCATGACCAGCTCGGGCACGAGTCGTGTCTGATCGCGGCCAGTGACGTCGGCGCGGTGGTCAGCACCGATCTGATCCACCGGTTTCCCGGATTCGTCAGGCGTTTCTGCGTTTTCAACACGGTTCCGCCGATGGCCGTGGATTATTCGGGTATCCGCTCGCAGCACCCGGCCACGGTGGGAGGCGCGGCCGACCCGACCGGGGACTATCGGTGGATGCAGGGCGCGTTCCCCGACGATCTCGCGGCGATGCTGCCGACGCCCGAGGCGCGTCGGCAGTGGGTGGCGGCGATGTACAGCAACCGGTTGTGGGGTTCGCCCTACGCATTCAGTCAGGCCGACGTGGATTTCATGACCGAGCCGTATGCCGATGAGGCACGGTTGCGGGCCGGTTGGGCGTCGTATCAGTTGGCCTACGGCCGCGCCATGTCCGACATTCCGCTGATGGGGGCGGTCGAGGTGCCCACCCTGGTGCTCTACGGCCCCGACGATCACGTCGTCGGCGAGGATTTCGTGCCGAAATGTGAGCGGGCATTTCCCAATCGCATTGGGCCGCTGGTGGTTCCGGGGGCCGGTCACTTCCTGCAATGGGAACGCGCCGACATCTTCAATCGGCTGATCCCCGCGGTGTTCGGTGACGTCATCGCGACTCATCGGTCGGCTGAGCCAGAATCGTCCCACCCAGCCAGCGTCTGAGGAAGCGCCGCAGCTCGTCCCGGCTTCGGCCGGGTTCGTTGGGCGCGACGAAAAACGACAACATGGTGCGCAGCGTGAACTCGACGAGCTCGCGCAGTGAGGATTCGTCGTAGCCGTACTTCTCCCAGTCGACGTCGAAGCGGGTGATCATCCGCATACCGAAAGCCTGGCCCTCGTCCGAGGCGACGTTGACCGAACTGGTTGCGGCCTGCGGCCCCGACAGCATGATGCGCAGATGCGGTACGCGGGCGACCTCCTCCAAGGTGAACATGACGCCTTCGGTCATCGCCTCGGCCGGGTCGCTGATGCCACGAACGCTGTCGGCGAGCCGGTCGAGAAATCCGTCGACCGTGGCGATCGCGGCGGCGTGCATCAGGGACTCGGCGGTGGGGAAGTAGCGATACACGGTCTGGCGGATGACGCCGAGGGAGGCCGCGACGTCGGCGATGCTGATCCCGGTGCCGGTTTCGGAGATCAACTGCACCGCGGCGGCCACGATCCGTTCGGAGGCTTCCTCGTCGCTGCCGGGCGGCCGCCCGTCCCACCCGCGCCTACGCGCCACGGTCGGAGATTCTGGCCGGCAACACCCCTGCAGGATATCGCCACCCCGCCATTGACGGGCCACGTTGCCGTGTAGTAATCATACAAACGAAGCGTTGTTTGTATGATTGGTACCTGATCGGCAGGCAGTCGCTGTGCATGTAATCGAGACAAGCGAGGTGGCAGGCGGATGACGGATCTGATCGTGCGGAAAATGAGGTTCGCGTTCGCGGACCACCGCGTCCCGTTCCTGTGGAACGAGACCAACCCGGCGTTCTCGTCAATGGCCAACGCGGTGTCCTTCCTGGCCATCGCCTTCGAGAAGATGATCGGCCAGATGATCACCGAGGCCATGCCGTTCATCACCGATCCGGCGGTAGCCGAGGAGGCCCAGGCCTTCACCCGGCAGGAAGGCCAGCATTCGATGGCCCACCGCCAGCACGCCAAGGGGTTGCTCAAGACCTACCCGGCGCTCAAGGGAACCCTCGACGAGGTGGTCAAGGCATTCGACGACCTGACCGCCACCACGCCACTGAAGTACCGCCTGGCCTACACCGCCGATCTGGAGGCCACCTTCACGCCGGTCTTCAAGTTGATGCTCGACCACGACGACACCCTGTTCGCTCCGGGGGACGACCGGGTGGCCTCACTGTTCCTGTGGCACTTCGTCGAAGAGGTCGAGCACCGCAGCTCGGCGCTGATCATCTACGACGCGGTGGTCGACGATCCCTGGTACCGCATGCGCGTCGCCCCGTCGGTGTTCAAGCACGTGTGGGCGGTCCTCAAGATCGCCACCGAAGGCTTCAACAAGCACGTGCCGTTGGAGGAACGCCAGATCGACGCGATGTCGATGTTCGGCATGCAGGCACGGAAAAAGGCTCTGCTGCAGAAACTTCCGTTCACCAAGACCCCTTACGACGGACCGGTGGAGAACGCGTTCTCCCACCTGCCGGTACGCGAGATGCTGACTGCTCTGGTCGGTGTCGTGCGCAGCCAGATCCCGGGTCACAACCCGGCACACGAGAACCTGCCGGTGTTGGCCGACGAATGGTTCCAGCGTTACGAGGAGGGCTACGACGTGACGCAGTGGTACACCGCCGGTGACGCTGCCGAGGAGAAGGCGAGTGCCGCCGGTGTCTGACCTGTGCACCCCGACCTTCTCCGGTCTGGCTGAGCGCCTGGGGTTTTCGTGTGACACCGCCGGAGGCGTGGCCGAGTTCCGCAACCCGTTCGGGCTGGAGAACTGGACGCTCCCGGTGCTGGAGATCACCGTGATCGTCGGTGCGGTGTTGGCCCTGGTGTACGCGATCATGCGGTTGCGCCGGCACAACGATCCGACCAACCTGGTGCTGTGGTTCGGCGCGATCGCCTACCTGCTGATCATCGAACCGCCCCTGTATTTCCCGGGTGCCTTCGGGATCGCCGAACACGTCGACACGATGTTCGCCCACAACGTGTTCACCGTGGACTTTCTGTGGGGCCGGCTGCCGCTGTACATCGTCGCGATCTACCCGATGATGGCCACGGTCGCCTACGAGATCGTCCGGACTCTCGGTGTCTTCCGCCGCCACGGGGTGCTCGTCGGCGCCATCTGCGTCGGATTCGTCCACCACGCCTTCTATGAGATCTTCGACCACCTCGGCCCCCAACTGCGGTGGTGGGAGTGGACGCTGGATCACCCGATGAACCAGCCGTTCTTCGACTCGGTGCCGCTACCCAGCGTGGTGGTGTTCGCCGCGCTGTGGCCGATGTCGCTGGCGTTCTGCGTGCAATTGTTCGTCGGCCGCCACGTTCAGGACGGCAAGACGTTCAGCGGGATGCAGATCGTGGGCCGCACCATCGTCGTCGGCGTGCTGGCCTCGATCGGCACCGCGGTGCTGCCCCTGCCGGCCACGCTCGGTGCCACGATCTCGGGCAGCACAACCGTCGGCGGCGTCATCTATGCGGCTGAACTCGTCGTGCTCACCGTCGTGGCGATCCCGGTGCTGCTGCGCCAATGGTCGACCCTGCGCAAGGACCGCGATCCGGCTACCGTGCGCTACGCCAACCCGTTGATCCTGCGTTATGCCGCGGTGTACCTAGCGGTCATGACGGTCTTGTGGGTGACGGCGCTGCCGGCCTACTTCGGCGCCATCGACGGCGTCACCGCCGACGGCGATCCCATCGGCAGCCTCGTCTACACGGTGCTGTGCCTGGTGATCGCCGGACTGTCGATCGCCGCGGCGGCCACCGCGAATCCGGCCGGCCTGCAACAACAGCCCGACACCGCGGCACCGGGCCTCGCGGCCAAGCCGGAATGAGGAGCGAACCCACAGGCGTGCCCGCCCGCTGAGCGGGGCGCAATTGCGGCAGAATGACCCAGATGCCGACACCGCCGCAACGCCCCGGCGAACCCGGACGGCAATCCAGGCAGGGCCGGGGTCCCATGCCGCCGCCCGACCCGGCCACCCGACGGTTGCCCCGTCCAGGACGGGGTGACGCACCCACCGAACAGATTCGGGCGCGTCGTCAACCGCCCGAGCCCGCGACCGAACAGATCAGGGCGCGTTACCAGCCGCCTGAGGCCCCGACCGAGAAGATGTCGAAGCCCCGTCCGGTGGCGGCGGCTGCACCGGCCACGCCGGAAAAGCCGGCGAAGCCTTCTTCGCGATGGCGCAGCCCGCAGGCGATGGTCCTGATCGCCGTCATCGCCGTCGCGCTCGGGGTCATCGGCCTGACGGGTGCCGAACTGTACGCACGACACAAGGCCGGGTCAGTGCTCGTCGCGGTGGCCGAATGCGTCGTCGAGGACACCGCGTCAGTCTCCTTTGGGGTCAAGCCGCCGTTCCTGTGGCAGCACATGACCGGGCACTACACCAACATCTCGGTTGAGACCGGGGGTAAGCGGGTGCAGGCGGCCCAAGGCATGACCGCCGACGTCGCCCTGTCGGACATCCGGCTGCAGAAATCCGACCACTCGAAAGGCACCATCGGCTCGTTGACCGCCACCTTGAGCTGGACGACCGCCGGGATCAAGGACACGGTGGCGGAGAACCTGCCGGGCGTGGGGGCATTGGTCACCGATGTCAGTACAGATCCCGCCGCGGGCACCATCACCTTGCAGGCGGTGGGGGACACCAACGTGACCGCCAAACCGGTGGTCGACGACGGCAACCTGGAGCTCGAGGTCACCGACGTCAGTGGCCCCTTCGCGAAGGACACCGTGCAGACGGCGCTGACCGGGCTGACGACCAAGCTGAACGACGCTTATCCGCTGGGTATCCGCGCGGACAGCGTCGCGGTGACCGATGCCGGGGTGGTCGGCAAGTTCTCCAGTCAGAACGCCTCCATTCCCGACGACGAGTCCGACGAGTGCTTCGCCCGGCTGTGACGACGGCGCGGATGGCAGCCGCCGGCGTGCTCGTCGCGGTGCTGTGCGCTGTGCCGGCCCGAGCCGAGGGCTCCAGCCCACTACAGCCACTGGTCGACGCCGCCGCGCAACGGCTGCAGACCGCTGATCCGGTGGCGGCCAACAAGTTCCGCACCGGTGGGCCGATCGAAGATGTGCTACGCGAACAGCAGGTCATCGACGCCACCAGAGCCCAGGCGGGCGCGCGGAACCTCGACCAAGACTATGTGGGCGCGGTGTTCCGGGACCAGATCGACGCCACCGTGGCGGTTGAGCATGGCCTGTTCGCCCGATGGAAGCTCGACCCGTCCGCCGCGCCGGTGAGTGCACCTGATCTCGGCGCATCCAGAAGCACCATCGACGCGCTCAACCACACGATCGTCGACGAGATCGCCAACCAGTGGCCGGCCTTGCACTCGCCGTCGTGCCCGGCCGATCGCGCCACGGCCGTCGAGGCGGTGGCCACCGCGCGAGAGTTGGATCCGCTGTATCGGCAGGCGCTCGACTATGCCACTCGGTCCTACTGCAAGTAGACGGGTACAGGCGCGGAATTGACGTTTGTGCAGACAACGTGCGGGTAACCCTCCGTCGCAGGAGGTCAAGAAATGCCTACATGGAGTTGGATCGTCATCGCCGTGGTTGTCGCCGTCATCGTCTTGCTCGCGGTGGTGGTGGCAGCGTCGATGATGCGTCAGAAGAGAAGCGAACGGCTCAAGGGACAGTTCGGGCCGGAGTACGAACGTGCAGTCGAGACGGCAGGTGGGAAACGCGCGGCCGAACGCGAACTGCTCGCACGTAAACGCAAGCACAACAAACTCGACATCAAAGAGTTGGCCCCGGAATCGCGGTCGCGGTACGCCGAGGCGTGGAAGACAACCCAGGCCGGTTTCGTCGACGATCCGGCGACGTCGGTCAGTGAGGCGGATCGACTGGTGACCGAGGTGATGCGTGAACGCGGTTATCCGGTAGACGATTTCGAGCAACGTACGGCCGACATCTCGGTCGACCACCCGAAGGTCGTCGAGCACTACCGTGCGGCGCACATCCTGCATCTCGCCCAGCAGCAGGGAGAGATCGGCACCGAGGCGCAACGTGAGGCGATCGTCCACTATCGCGCGCTCTTCGAGCAACTGCTCGGCGTCGGCCATGACGGCGACGGCCGCACCGATGCCGGAGCCGACGAGTCCACGCCGCGCGGTGCCGGCCCGGAGGCTGCCGGGCCAGGAGTTGCCGGCCGGCACGAGTCGGGTACGGATTCGGCGAAGGAGGCGCGAGCATGACCACCCACGACGAGCGGACACCGAGCGCTCAGCCAGAACTACCGGATATGCCGGAAACCGAAGGTGCGCAGGCGAGAACGCCATCACCGGCGGGCGAGGCCGATCCGGCGCCGGCAACGGCCGCGACGCCGGCCGAAGACAACACGCTGTTGTTCGCCGACGAGCATCGATCCGGTCTCCACGCACGGTGGAACGAGGTTCAGGCCGCCTTTGTCGACGACCCGAAAGAGTGCGTCCAGAAGGCCGACAACCTGGTGTCCGAAGTCGTCGACGAGCTCACCGCAAGTTTCGCCGACACCCGTTCCCGGCTCGAGGCGCAATGGTCGCGGGGCGAGGAGGCCTCGACGGAAGATCTTCGCGTGGCGCTCACGCGCTACCGCGACTTCTTCCACCGGTTGCTGTCGGTCTGAACCGTCCGCGCAACTAAAGAACGTCGAGGATGGCGTTCTTCAGCGCCTCGGAATCGGTACCGAACACCGCCTGCACGTTGTTGCCGACCTCGACGACGCCTGCCGCACCCAGGCTTTTGAGGTGCGCCTGATCGACTTTGGTGGTGTCCGCCACCTCCATCCGGAGCCGGGTGATGCAGGCGTCGACCCGAACCAGGTTTTCGCGCCCGCCGAACGCCGCGATGACCTGTTCGGCCTGTGAGTCGTCCCGTGCCGACGTGGTGACCGCATCCCCGGCGTCGCCCAGGTTGGCATGTTCCTCGGCGTCGAAGTCACCGACGGGCTCCCGCCCGGGCGTGCGCATGTTCCATTTCGTGATCGCCACGTAGAACAGAACGAAGTAGACGACGAAGAACCCCGCACCCATGGCGAGGAGCAACCCGATGTTGTGAGCCGCGGGCGCGCCGCCGTAAAGCAGCAGGTCGATGAGCCCGGCGGAGAACGAGAAACCGAGATGGATGTCGAGCAGGTAGGCGATGGCCAGCGACAGCCCGGTCAGCACCGCGTGGATGACATAGAGCGGGAAGGCGACGAACATGAACGCGAACTCCAGCGGTTCGGTCACGCCGGTGAGAAAGGCGGTCAGGGCTGCCGCCGACAGGATCCCGACCGCGACCTTCCGTTGCTTCTTGTTCGCCGCCAGGATCATCGCCAACGCTGCGGCAGGCAATCCGAACATCAAGACGGGATAGAACCCGGCCGTCAGGATGCCTGCGGACGGATCACCGGCGGCGAATCGGGTGAGCTCGCCGGTGGCCACCGTGCCGTCCGGGGTCTGGTAGTCCCCGTAGATGAACCACACGTAGGAGTTCGGGATGTGGTGCAGCCCCAACGGAATCAGCATGCGGTTGGCGAATCCGTAGACGAACGCACCCACCGCTCCGCTGGCGCCGATGAACCGTCCCAATGCGGTCAGCCCAGCATCGAAGATCGGATAGAAATAGCTCATCACGAAGGCCAGGAACAGGCTCGCGAGGGACACCACGATCGGCACGAAGCGCCTGCCACCGAAAAAGCCGAGGTAGGAAGGCAATTGGATGGTGTGGTAACGGTCGAACAACCATGCGCTGAGCAGGCCCACCACGATCCCGGCGAACACGCTGTAGTTGATCTGGGCTTGATCGCCGGCCTTGTCCACCTCGCCGGCGAGCACGATCGGTGACATGGTGGTGAAGACAGCCGCCATCACCAGGTAACCGACCACCGCGGCCAGTGCTGTCGAACCGTCGGCCTTGCGGGCGAAGCCGATCGCGACACCGACGGCGAACAACAGCGGCAGATTGCTGAACAGGGCGTCGCCGGCGGCGCTCATCGCCTTGAAGAACGGACCGATGACGGGGGAGTCGATCCGGCCCAACAGATCGGGCTGGCCCAGCCGCAGCAGGATACCGGCGGCCGGTAAAACCGCGATCGGCAGCATCAGGCTCTTGCCGAGGCGTTGTAGCTGACCGAAACCACGGACCCGTACACCGGACTTCGGCTGTGCGCCTTCGGTTCCCGTCGTGCTGCTCATGCCTGTCGCCCTTCTGGCCGCCCGGTGCGACCCGTCCCGAAGCTGACCGGAAGCTTAGACGAGAGCATGGGCAGACGAGATGAACTGGAGATCCCCGCTCAGCACGCTCGTATTGTTTGAGGGCACGAGTCCGATCGCGGCGCAAAGGAGCCATCACAGTGAGCAGGACGCGAGTACTCGCCCCGGTTGCAGGACGCGCGGTACCACTTCGGGAGGTCGCGGATCCCGTGTTCTCCGGTGGTCTGGTGGGGTACGGCGCGGCGGTGGTTCCGTCGCCAGGCGTGACCGAAGCCATCGCCCCGGTCAGCGGCAAAGTGCTGAAACTGATGCCGCATGCGTACGTCATCATGACGGACGACAACGTCGGCGTCCTCGTGCACCTGGGACTGGACACCGTCTCGTTGAACGGCGAACACTTCACCACGCACGTCAGCCAGGGCGATGACGTCGCCGCCGGAGCACTGATGATCACCTACGACGTTCCGGCGGTCGTGGCCAAGGGGCTCGATCCGACCGTTCCGGTCGTGGTCATGGACGAGCGTGACCCCGATAACGTGACCGTGGCCGAGGCGGTCACCGATGGACTCGACATCGTCTCGGGTGCAGAGCTTTTCACGGCGCAGAAGTAAGCCGGCATGCTACTTACCGCCGGCACCCTTATCACGGGCGAAAAGCTGCTGCGCCCGGGATGGATTGAGCTGTCTGGCGATCGGGTCGTGGCCATCGGTGCCGGGAGGCCACCCCGGCCCGCGGATCACGATCTCGGCCCCGTCATGGTGGTCCCGGGTTTCGTCGACACCCATGCCCACGGCGGGGCCGGCGGCGGGTTTTCGGCCGCCTCGTCGGTCGACACCGACACCGCGGTGGCACTGCACCGCCGGCATGGCACGACCACGATGATCGCCTCGCTGGTCACCGCGGGCCCCGAGGAGCTCCTCCGCCAAGTTTCCGCGCTCGCCGAGCAGGCGCAGGCCGGGGTGATCGACGGAATCCACCTGGAAGGTCCGTGGCTGTCGACCGTGCGCTGCGGGGCCCATCAACCCGCGCTCATGCGTGACCCGGACCCGGCAGAGATCGACCGGATGCTCACCGCAGCAGCCGGAACCATCCGGATGGTGACCATCGCCCCGGAGCGACCGGGCGCGCTGTCGGCGATCCGGCGGTTCGTCGACGCCGGAGTGGTGGTGGCCCTCGGCCATACCGATGCCACCTATGAACAGACCCGGGCCGCGATCGACGCCGGTGCGAGCGTCGGCACACATCTGTTCAACGCCATGCGGCCCATCGACCAACGGGAGCCGGGCCCGGTGATCGCGCTCATGGAGGATCCCGGTGTCACCGTCGAACTCATCGCCGACGGCGTCCACATCGACGCTGCCATCTATCGACATGTCACCCGCGCAGTCGGACCGGACCGCGTCTCGCTGATCACCGATGCGATGCCGGCCGCCGGGATGCCCGACGGCCGATATCCGCTCGGACCGGTACCGGTCGATGTGGCCGACGGAGTGGCGCTCGTCGCGGGGATGAACACGATCGCCGGGAGCACGGCGACCATGGACCGCGTGGTCCGGTTCGCCGTGAGCCATTGCGGTTTGACCCGTGACGAGGCGTTGATGCTTGTCACCCGTCAAGCCTCGGTCAACCCGGCTCGGGCACTGGGCCTGTCGGCCGGTGCTCTGGAGCCGGGGGCACGAGCCGATCTGGTGGTGTTGGACTCGGATCTGACGGTGACGGGGGTGTTGCGCCGAGGGGTGTGGGTGGTGCAGCCCACCGGGTAGTTGGATCTGCACGACGCCAGAAGTGCTTCCGGAGGCAATGATTCACGATTCGTGGGTGCCGATCACCGATACGGACATGCGCGGCGGCGTAACGTCGGCCCGGTACGACGCGGAGCATCTGGGGGTCGTAGTTGTCCGACTGGCCGTTTGTCGCACGAGAGGCCGAACTGCGCGAAGCCGCGCAGGCACTGTACGACGGATTCCGCGGGTTGGTTCTGGCCGGAGGAACGGGAGTCGGCAAGTCGGCGTTGGCCTGGGCGTTGGCCGAGCAACTGGAGGCCGACGGGTGCCGGGTGCGGTTCGCACTGGGCACCGAGACGGAACAGTCGGTGCCGCTCGGGGCTTTTCACCGCGCACTCACCTTGGCCGACGCGCTCGATCCCACCGTGATGCTGGCCGCCGCCTACGAGGCGCTGGCATCGGATCCCGACCTCGTCATCGTGGTCGATGACGCCCAGCATCTCGATCCGTTGTCAGCGCTGCTGGTCCAGCAACTCGTGGTACACGGTTCGCCGAAACTGATCCTCACCATTCGGAACGGCGCCGCCACGTCCGACGCGGTGACCAGTTTGTGGAAAGAGCAGTTGCTGCTCCGGATGGACCTGGAACCCTTCAGCCGAGACCAGACCCGTGAATTGATCGCGGCGGTGATGCACGGTGACGTCGACGCTCGCGCGGTCGACGAATTGCACCGCTACTCCTCCGGCAGCCCGCTCTATCTGCGGGGCGTGGTGAACGCGGCGCGCGACGACAAGGCGTTGGTGTTCGACGACGGCCGGTGGCGGTTGCGCGGAATGCTGCGTGCCAGTGCCGATCTGCACGCTCTGATCGCTTCACGGCTCGACACGCTGACAGCGGACGAACGTGACGTGGTGGAGGTGGTCTCGACCGCCGAGGTGCTCGACTGGGATGTGCTGGTCGAGGCCTGCGACATCGACGCCGTCACCCGTGTCGAACGTCGAGGGGCGATCGGGGTGCTCAACGACGCGGGCTGCACGGTGGTGCAACCCGGCCATCCCATCGTCGGTGAGGTGGCCCGCAGCCGATGCTCGGAAACCCGTACCCGCCAGATCTGTACGCGGTTGGCCGTCCTGCTCGGTGAGCGGCTGCACGCGCGCCGTGACGGCGTTGTGCTCAATGTGCGCGCCCGCCTTCAGCTGGCCCGCTTCATGGTCGACGGCGATGTCAGGGTCGCGCCGGACGTCATCGCCGATGCCGCGGCCAGTGCGGTCACCATGTCGAATCTGACTCTCGCAGAACACCTTGCGCGATACGCCTTGGATCACGGTGCCGGGCCGGCGGCAGCTGTCGTGCTGGCCGAGGCGATGAGTTGGCAGGGCCGCGGTGAGCAAGCCGAGCACCTGTTGGCGCGCTGGGCGCCGGATTTCGACGACGTACCGATGCTGTTCCGGTGGGCCTTCCTACGCGCCTCGAACCTGTTCTTCGGATGTGCACGTGCCGACGCGGCGCATGCGGTGCTCGAGCTGCTGCGTGACCGGCTGCACGGTTGGTGCACGGTGCGTCCGGTGGCCGCGATGGATGCCGTTTTCGCATACTTCGCCGGTGAGCTGTCGGACGCGATTGCCCTCGGCGCCCCGCTGTCCGACGACGAGAAGTTACCGAACGCGCAGGTGTGCGCCGCCCTGGCGACCGCCGGCGCGTTGGCTTTGGTGGGCCGGTCACGCGATGCCACCGCTGCGGCGCAGGCTGGCGAACGTGCCGCCCAGCGGTGCGAGTCGGGACTTCAGCGGTACTGGCTCGCCTTTGCACGGGTGTCGGCGGACCTGGCCGACGGGAACCTGGCGGACGCGCAGAAGGTGTGCGACCGCTACGCCGTGCTGGCCGCGGGTTTCCCGCAGGCCGAGGCCATCGTCACGGCGCTGTCGGGCCGCGTGGAATTGGCTCGCGGTGCGCTGTCGTCGGCCTGTGACGCGCTCCACGCCGCCGTCTGGACCACCCCGCGGCGACTTCCGCCCGGCTGGTCGATGCTCGTGGCCGCGTGGCTGGCCCAGGCCGAGGGGATGCGCGGCAACGGCCGCGCGGCAGGCGCTGCGTTGGCACGGGCCGAAGCCGCCGACATCGGGTCGGTGCGGGTGTTCGGACCGGAACTGGATCTGGCCCGCGCCTGGGTCGCGGCCGCCACCGGTGACAGCACACTGGCCGGCAAGCATGCGATGCAGGCCGCCCACAGCGCCAAGGCGGCCGGCATGGCTGCGGTCGAGCTGACGGCCCTGCACACGGCACTGCGGTTCCGCGACATCTCCGGTCACCGGCGGATCAGCCGATTGGTGCGCCGGTCCCCGGGACAACTGGCCGACGCCGTCGGGGCTCACAGCCTCGGCCTGACCGGCCATGATGCCGAGCAGCTCACCGCGGCTGCGGACCTGTTCGAAACGACCGGAGCATTGGCGCTGGCGGCCGACGCCGCCGCGCACGCCGCTGCCGAGTATGCGCGGTCCGACTGCCGGGGCAGGGGCTGGGAGTCGACGGCTCGGGCCCTGTGGCTGTCCGGCCGCAGCGGTGCACGGACCCCGGCGCTGCGGGACGTCGGGGATCGGCTGCCGCTCACCGATCGGGAATGGCAGATCGTCAAACTGGTCGGTGCCGGCCTGCACAACCGGCAGATCGCCGACCGATTGTGCCTGTCGGTACGCACCGTCGACGGGCACCTCTACCGCATCTTCGCCAAACTCGGTGTCAAGGACCGCAATCATCTGGCTCGGCTGGCCCGCTTCGCCCCGGTGATCTGATCAGTCGTCGCTACCGGTGCGGGAGCCGACGAATTCGCGCAGGCGGGGGTCGGTCGAGGTGAACCGCTCGACCTCCTCTCCACCGTCGCACCGCAGCAAGGCGATGGTGAGGCCGTCCGCGGTGCGGCTGAGCACGCGCCAGTGCGCGCCGGAGTCCTCCCAACGCTGCAGATCCGTCACCCGGTCGACGCCCATGGTCCTACCATCGCACGCCGTGCGGACACAGCCCGGTCGGGGCTGGCCGGAGCCGTCCCACGCAAGCAGGGAAGGTAAACCTACCCTCACCCGCTGCGGTAGGCTCGGCGCTCAATGACCGATATCGATACCGACGTGACGGACGTGCCGGCGGGCCCCGTCCTGAAACGCGAGCTGACCGACATCACCGACGAGGTGCGCGCAGTCGACGCACCCCCGACACCGGTGCTGGCCGATCCCTACGACATCAGGCTGGTCGACGCCGACGGCGACGCCGAGATGGTCTCGGAGTGGATGAACCGTCCGCATCTGGTGGAGGCCTGGGAATACGCGTGGCCGGTGGATCGCTGGCGCCGGTATCTGCAGGCCCAACTCGACGGCGAGTACTCGCGGCCGCTGATCACCAGCTTCCGCGGAAAGCCCGCCGGCTACGTCGAGTTGTACCGGGCCGCAAAGGATTCGATCGCACCTCGCTACGCGGCCGATCCGCACGACATCGGCATGCACGCCGCGATCGCCGACCTGAGGTTCGTCAACCGCGGGATGGGCCCGATCCTGTTACCGCGCATCGTGGCCAGCGTGTTCGAGCGCGAGCCGGACTGCCGCCGGATCATGTTCGATCCGGATCACCGCAACTCCGGTGCCCGCCGTTTGTGTGAGTGGGCCGGCTGCGAGTTCCTCGGTGAGCATCAGATGTCCAACCGGCGCATGGCCCTCTACGCGTTGCCGCGCACGCCCGACGACGCCTTCGGCGCCGCCGGATAACGTGCGTCAGCCGGAGTCAGGGCCGGAAACGGTTCAGGCTCCGGCGAATTCGGCGTAACCGTCGTAGTCTGGCTTCATGGCCGCGGCCACCAGCTCCCACAGCACCTCATCAGTACCGCCGCCGACCCGGGCCAGCTTCATGTCGCGCCACCACTTGCCCAGCGGCGTCTCGTCGACGAGATAGCCCGAGCCGCCGAAGATGTGCATGCACTCGGAGGCGACCTCCTCACCCAGACGCGCGGCGGTCACCTTGAACGCTGCGGCGGCCCGCAGGTCCAGCTTGCCGTGGGTGGCGATCCCGGCCAGGGCGTAACGGAGCATGTCGACGCGGGCCTGCAGATCGGCCATCCGCATCCGCAGTGCCTGGTGCTCGTACAGGGTGTGGCCGAACTGCCGGCGTTTCATCATGCGTGCCAACGTGATACCCAGGATGCGCTGTGACCCTGAGGCCACCTGGCCCGAAATCGACATGCGTTCGTGCGCGAGGCCCCAGGAGATCGCCGCAAGGCCGGTGCCCGCCCGAGCCACCAGATGGTCGGCGGGCACCCAGGTGTCGATGTGTACCGCGGCGGTGTCCAGCGGGCCGTTGCCCACTTTCCGGTAGGGCGTCTGCACCTCGACCTGGGCGGTCGGGACGGCGATGACGACGACGTTGCCGTGTCGGCTCGTCGGATCGTGGTCGACGTTGCGGGCCACCACCATGATGTGGTCGGCGACCGGCGACAGCGAGACGAATTTCTTGATGCCCTTGATCTCGAATCCGTCTCGGGCCGTCCGGACTTCGGTCTCGACGATCTGCAGATCCGAGCCGCCGGACTCTTCGGAGGCGGCGATGCACAGCACGGCCTCGCCCCGCACCGCTTGCTCGCAGATGGTGCGGAGGTGATCGGATTTGCCGAACCGGCGCAAGATGGCGATGGCCGAATCGTGCAGGCTGACACCTACGCCGATACCGGAGGAGCCGGTCCGCCCGAGCGCGAAGGCCAACTCGATCAGCTTGGCCACATCGGGTTGCTGGCCGTCGCCCCACTTCTCGGTGAACACCCCGTTGCGGCCCAGGTGCTCGATGAGTGCACGCGGAAAGCGTTCGGTTTCTTCGGCTTCGGCGGTCCACGCCTTGACCTGGTCGTCGAACACCCGGTCCAACAGGTCGCGGTACTCGTCGAGGGTGGTGGTGGCCGGCGCGGGCGTCGGGATCGTGGCGGTCATGACTTCGCTGCCTCCATCTGTCGTTTGACCTCCAGGCGGCGCAGCTTGCCCGAGGAGGTGCGGGGAAGTGAGCCCGGTTTCAGCAGCACCACGTCGGAGGGCACGATGCCGCACTCGGACGCCACCTGCTGGATGACTTGGCTGCGGGCTTCGGCCTCGTCGGCGCCACGGAATTCCGCCGCAATCACCAGCCCCGAGCGCACCGCCTTCTCGCCGGCGCCGACGGCCACGACTGCGCCTTCACGAACACCCTTGACCTGTGCGGCAACCCGCTCGATCTCGGTGGGGAAGATGTTGCGGCCGGCCACTGTGATCAGTTCCTTGGTGCGGCCGCACACCACGAGTCCGCTGTCCACGAAATAGCCGAGATCGCCGGTGGCGAACCAGTCGTCGGCGTTCAGCGATGGTTGGCCGAGGTATCCCGACATCATCGAGGTGCCGCGGATCTCGATCTCACCGACCTCGCGGCCGACGATGCCCGCGTTGTCCTCGCTGGGGCGCAGGCGCACTTCCATGCCGGGAATGGCGTGGCCGAGGACGGCGAGTTGTTGCCGGTTTTCCCCGGCATCGGTGGCCACGGTGATCTCGTCGAGAACGACACCGAGACCGGGGACGGGAACCGTCACCGCGCAAGAGGATTCAGCCATCCCGTACGACGGGGACAGGGCGCCCGGGTTGAACCCGAAACGGGACAGCTCGGTGCCGAACCGGCTGGTCGCCTCGCAGTCGACCGGTTCGCCGCCGTTGAGTGCGAACCGGACGGCCGACAGGTCCAGATCGGTCAGCCGCCTGGAGTACTTGCCGATCAGGCCGTAGGCCATGTTCGGCGCGGCGGTCAGCGTCGAGCGGCTCTCAGTGAGCCACCGGACCCAGCTGAACGGCGAGGCCACGAACGCCGTCGTCGGCGCCTGCCATACCTCGATGCCGGCCACCGCCCCGGCGAGGAGGAAAGTCAGCCCCATGTCGTGATACAGCGGCAGCCACGAGCAGCCGATATCGCTGTCCGACAAGCTGATCCGTTCGGAGAGGCCGCGCAGGTTGGCCAGCACCGCCGATGGTGACAATTGGGCGGTGCGTGGTGTGCCGGTGGAGCCGGCGGTGCCCTGCAGGACGGCGAACTCACCGGATCCCAGTGACAGCGTGGTGGAGCGCTGGGGGTGGGCGACGACGACGTCGTCGTGCAATTTCAGGGAGGTTTCGGCCTTCTCCAGCAGCCTGAGGTGCTCACCGTGGCTGAACACGGTGCCCACCCCGATGCCGGCGAACCGGTTCAGCGTGGACTGTGCCCACTGGTGGGCGTCTGCGCCCCGGATCGGGCCGGGCAGCACCGACAGTGCGGCACCGGACAGCAGTGCCCCGATGATCGTCGCGATTCCCTCGATCGTCGGCTCACCGACCACGCCGACGGCTGTGGATCCGTCGTGACCGATCTGCTCGGCGACGTTTTCGGCGCGGGCATATACCTGCCCCCACGGGTGACGGCTCCAGGTGCGCGCCTCGGGGTCGAACACCACGAGGTCGGTGTCCGTCGAGGGCAGCGCTGCGGCGAGCGCCTCGGCCAGCACGCTCACTGGTTGCTCTGCGCGGCAGGCACTTTCGCCAGGATTGCCGCTTCCAGATCACCAACGGTGTCGCAGCTGAGCAGGTCTTCTTCGGACAGGGCGATCCCCAGCTTGTCCTCGATCGCCACCATGCCCACGGCGAATGCCACCGAGTCCAGTCCGGCGTCGTCGACGAGTCGGGATTCCCTGGTCACCCGGCGGACATCGACGTTCATGTCGTCGCGAAGGATCTCGGTGAGGGCGGCGCTGACCGCTTCGGGAGTTGTCGACTGCATGGGGTGGGACGCTACACCCCATGCAAAAGATAGGCTAGCCTTACCAAGCTCGCTGTGAGGTCAGTAACTAAAACGCGCCATGTCGGTGCCGCCGAGGCGGTGGCCCGCATCGATGACGGTGGCCGAGGGCACCATCTCCGCGCTGACCACCCCGTGTGCACGGGTGAGCTCGTCGACGATGTCGAAGGCCGCGGCGATCCGTTGCGGCGTATCGACGACGACGGTCGTCACCGGCACATGACGTCCCAGCTGTAACACCCTGTCGCCGTGGGGCTTACCGTCACCGCAGTACCCCCAGACTCCGCGCAGCACGGTCGCACCGCCTACTGCGCCGGACTGTAGAAGCGTGCGCACGATCGCCCGGTGAATCGGGACGCCATCGTGCTGCGCGGTCTCGTCGGTGTGCACCATCAACTTCTGCCACAGTGGCCGGCCGTCGGCATCGGTGTCCGGCAACTCGGCCGGCCGGATCAGCACGTCTCCGCCCCGCTTGCACAGCTGTGCCCGTTCCACCGTGAGCAGCGGACTGTCCAGCACTGCGGTGAGGTCACCGAGCACGGCCACCGCCGCCGCGCCCGGTTCTTCAGCCGCAACACCGAGGTGCCACTGATGATCATCGGGCTGGGAACCGGCGCCCAGGTGAACGCCGTGCTCGGTGACCTCACCGCAGTGCTGGACAGTCCGCTGCTCACGGTGGAACGGGCACAGCTGTGCAAGCGGGG
>NZ_LZJD01000079.1:0-4484 GCF_001666875.1 Mycobacterium sp. E802 | reverse complement strand
ACGTCGAGGTCAAAACCATTCTCGACGCGCTGGCATCCGAGAAATCAAGGCACTAAGGCAAATGACCCAACTCGGGATAACCGAGCGGACGGCCGAACGTGTCGTTCATGCCTGATGACCATGTTGGATGAATGAGTCTGACCACATGCCAAGCTGACAGGCATGACTGACGTACGCGAACAGGGTCTCCGAGTCCTTCAAGAGATGGTGCCGCACCTGTCGGCAGATGTGGTCGAGCCGAATGGCAGCTTCGGTGATGAGCTGATGGGCATCGGCGTCGACAATGTCTTCGGCCGGCTGTGGAGCCGGGAGGGCCTGAGCCGCCGTGACCGCAGCCTGGTCACCATGGGCATCCTCATCGCGCTGCGGGCCACCGACGAGTTCGAGTCCCACGTCAAGATCGGCCTGCGGAATGGCCTGACCGAGGACGAGATCGCCGAGGTCATCTACCACGCCAGCGGCTACGCGGGATTCCCTGCTGCGAACACCGCCCGCAACGTCGCTCGCGAAGCGCTGAGAAAGGCTTAGGCGAGACTGGCACCGCTTCACGGTCCGAGCAGCGCCAGCGGAATCACCGCCACGCCATCTGGACGCCGGTACGCGAACTGTCCGGTGTTCACCACGATCCGCTCCACCAGCCGATCGCCGATCTGACCCTTGAGCCAGTTGAGATGGCGTACGTCCTTGTCGTCGACGCCTGCCGCCAACTTGACTTCGATCGCG
The DNA here is from genome assembly GCF_001666875.1 of Mycobacterium sp. E802. Lineage (NCBI taxonomy): Bacteria > Bacillati > Actinomycetota > Actinomycetes > Mycobacteriales > Mycobacteriaceae > Mycobacterium > Mycobacterium sp. E802. The sequence goes on along the minus strand of NZ_LZJD01000079.1, from coordinate 3,761 downwards.
ATCACTCTCATCCCGGGGCCTTCGACGATCAGATCGATCTCGTGGTCGCCGTTCTGAGTGCGAAGGTGACCCACCGTCGCCTCGGCAGCTTCGGCATATACCCGAACCGACTGAGCAGCAAGGGATTCGAACAGCGCTCCGAGCCACATGCCGGCCGGACCCGGCGCTGTGGTGCCGCCGAGCAGTGCATCGACGTCAACGCCGAACAATGCTGCCGCAAGTGCTGGGTCCACAAGGTGATGTTTGGGGGTCTTCGTCAGCCGCTTGAGCGGCGTAAAGGACGGTATCCATGGACTGATCGGGTCAAGGATGAACAGCCGTTGCAGATGTTCACGGTATTGCGCGACGGTTTGCCTGGCAGGCTTGTCAGACTCGCCTGGCGTCGCGGAGTCGCGGATTACGCTGTATGCCGCATCCGTCGACGTCGCCGCCCCGTACGCGGCGAGCCAGGCCCGCAGCGCAGCTGGCTGCCGCACCGCCATCCCGTTCTCGGGGAGCTCGCGCTCGACGATTCGGCTCAAGTATCCGTTGAGCTGTGCACGCCGGACGCGCAGAGGTAGATCCCGAATCCCCGGGAAACCGGAGCGGACGACTTCTTCGGCGTAGTCGGGCAAGGCGACGTCGGTCTGTCCTTCAATGCGCGACTCGCTGCCGCCCAGAAGCGCACGCAGTGACACCGTCGGACTGGTCAGCCCGCGCTCGGCGAGGGACATCGGCCGCATGATCACACTGAGGATGCGACCAGCGCCGGAATGGAGCCTCGCGCCTGCGGCTACCTGCGCCGATCCGGTCAACAGAAACCGTCCGCCCTCCGCCGACTGATCGACACCACGGCGGACTCGGTCCCATATCGGTGGGAGTAACTGCCATTCGTCGATGAGAACTGGCGGAGTCAGCCGATCGACCAGCCCGAGGTCAGCCGCGAGTGCCGATCGCTGCGCACCGTCGTCCAGACTCAACGTGGAAGTGGCGCGCTGGGCTGCGGTCGCCGTCTTGCCCACTCCTTTGGCGCCCTCGAGAGCGATGGCGGCGGTGTACGGGAACAGGTCATCAAGTACCTGGTCAACGACCCTCTGTAGATATCCCACGCCGCGAATCTAACAAATTACAGGCTTTCTATATAACAGATCGCAGCATTTCTATCTAACAGATCGCATAGGTCGACGTAGCTACCTGGTACTCAAAGATCGCAACTGTCGGCAGATGTGGCCGAGCCGAACGGCAGCTTCGACGACGAGCTGATAGGTATCGATGTCGACAATATCTTCGGCCGGCTGTGGAGCCGGGAGGGCCCGCGCCTACGCGGAATTCCCTAAGGAGTAGAAGACGCGGCTGCCACGCCCCAACAGCCAGACCTTCGCGTTGACTTTGAGCTGACGCCGCAGTTGTGCGAGTAGCGGTGTGCGTGGATTCAAAGTCAACGGGTCGGTCGACAACAAGGTGGAGCCACCCAGGGGAATCGAACCCCTGACCTATTCATTACGAGTGAATTGCTCTACCGACTGAGCTAGGGTGGCGTGCCTGGCGAACCGGGCGGCACGAGTCTACGGCAGGCCCCGGCCCAGTCCCAACTCACCCACGCAACGCCTGCCCGACGGTGGCCACCATGGCGTCGACCGCGAACTTCGGCTTGACGTTGATGGACAGCGCCTCGCGGCATTCCAGCACGGCCTCGATGCAGCGCAGCAGCCGGTCCGGTGGCACGTGCTCGGCCATGGCCGCCACTTTCTCGGCCATATCCGGGTGGTTGGCCGTCACCGACGAAGCCCCCGAGGAGACCAGCAGGGCGTCGCGAAAGTAGGTGGCCAGATCGATCAGGGCCCGGTCCAGGGCATCACGGGAGGCGCGCGTCTGCCGGGACTTCTGCCGCTTCTCCAGCTCTTTGAGCGCGCCGACGGTGCCCCGGGTGGTGGCCGCAGTGCCCTTGCCGGTGCCGCCGGCCCCCAGGGCGGTCTTGAGCTCCTCGGTCTCGGTCTCGTTGCGGCCGGCGGTCAAGGCCAGCGCTTCGGCCTCGGCGACGGCCACCATCTCCTCGGCGGCGGCGAAGGCCCGCGCGGGGGTGGCGGCATCGCGAGCCAGCCCCAATGCCCGTTTCCGCCGCTCTCGGGCCTCGGGATCGGTCGCCAGCCGTCGGGCCCGGCCCACGTGCCCACCGCTGACCGAGGCCGCCCACCGCGCGTCCTCAACGGGCAGCCCGTCACCGGAGATCAGCACGTCGGCGATGGCGTCCACCGACGGCGTCGTCAACGCCACGTGCCGGCACCGGGAGCGCAACGTGATCGCGATGTCCTCGGGATCCACCGACGGTGCGCACAGCAGGAACACCGTCGACGGCGGCGGCTCCTCCACCACCTTCAGCAGCGCATTGGCCGCGCCTTCGGTGAGCCGGTCGGCGTCTTCGATCACGACGATCTGCCAACGGCCGGTTCCGGGCCGGCGCGAGGCGATCTGCACGATCTCGCGCATCTCCTTGACCGCGATGGACAATCCCTCGGGCACGATGCGGCGCACGTCGGCGTGGGTGCCGGCCATCGTGGTGGTGCATGCTCGGCACTCGCCGCATCCGGGCACGCCCTCGGACGTGCACTGCAGCGCGGCCGCGAAGCACAGTGCTGCCACAGAGCGCCCCGATCCGGGCGGTCCGGTAATCAGCCAGGCATGCGTCATGGTCCCGGCTGTGGTTCCGCTGTGGGCGGAATCACCACGGGCCGCCAAAGCCGCAGCCACCAGCTCCTGTTCCACCGCCTGCTGGCCCACCAGCCGCGAAAACACCCCGCTCATCGTCCCCAACAGTAGTGGTCAAGCCGACACAACCACGTCACAGCGGCGGTCAACGTCCCCGCGGCCCGATACGGTAAACGGGTGACCACGCAGCCCATCCCCGTCGCGCGAATCGGTGCATTCGCGCGATGGGTGGCGCGTACCCCGTGGCCGGTGTTCACGCTGGGCATGCTGCAGGCCGACATCATCGGCGCCCTGTTCGTCCTGGGCTTCCTGCGCTTCGGCCTGCCGCCGGAGGATCGCATCCAGCTCCAGGACCTTCCGGTGTTCAACCTGGCGATCTTCCTGGGCTACCTGTTCGTGTCGTTCACCGTCGGCGCCTACCTGGCCCTGCGGCTCCTGATCCCGGTGATCCGTTGGCAGCGTCGCGACACCCTGGTGTCGCAGTCCGACCCCCGGATCACCGAGCTGGCCCGGGTGCGGGCGCTGAAGATGCCGTTCTATCGGACCTTGATCAGCGTCACGAACTGGTTCCTCGGCTCGATCGTGTTCATCGTGGCCAGTTGGCCGGTGGCCAGCAAGTCCGCGCCGGTGGTCCTGGTGGCCACCGCGCTCGGCGCCACCGCCACCGCCATCATCGGCTATCTACAGTCCGAGCGGGTGCTGCGCCCGGTCGCGGTGGCCGCGCTGCGCGGCGGGGTGCCGGAGAACTTCCGCGCCCCCGGCGTGATTCTGCGCCAGGTGCTCACCTGGGTGCTCTCGACGGGCGTTCCGGTTTTGGCGATCGTCCTTGCCCTAGTGGCCAGCAAGTTCTCAATCCTGACGGCATCGGCGGACCGGCTCATCACCCCGCTGTTGCTGCTGGCCATCGCCGCGCTGGTGATCGGGCTGTCCAGCACCGTGCTGGTGGCCATGTCGATCGCCGACCCGCTGCGCCAGCTGCGCTGGGCACTCGGTGAGGTACAGCGCGGCAACTACAACGCGCACATGCAGATCTACGACGCCAGTGAGCTGGGCCTGCTGCAGGCCGGGTTCAACGA
>NZ_LZJD01000078.1:0-528 GCF_001666875.1 Mycobacterium sp. E802 | reverse complement strand
GGGCGAGCCCTTCCGGACGCGGCGTGAGGCGTTGGTCGAGGCGGTCAAGGAGAACCAGGCTCGGTGTCACGTCACCCGCACCACCACCGACCCCGAGCTCGGTGCCCAGTGGTTGCAGACGTTCGAGGGCGCGGGCTTGGACGGGGTGATCGCCAAACCACTCGATCTGACCTACCAGCCGGACAAACGCGTCATGTTCAAGATCAAACACGAGCGGACCGCCGACTGCGTGGTCGCCGGCTACCGCGTCCACAAATCCGCGGACGACGCCGTCGGCTCGCTGTTGCTCGGGCTCTACACCGACGACGGTGAGCTGGCCTCCGTCGGCGTCATCGGGGCGTTTCCGATGGCGACCCGGCGCAAGCTGTTCACCGAATTGCAGCCGCTGGTAACGAGTTTCGAGCATCATCCATGGAACTGGGCCGCGCAGGTGGCCGCCGACCCGGATGCGGCCCGCAGATATGGCGGCGGCTCACGCTGGAACGCCGGCAAGGATTTGTCGTTCGTACCGCTGCGACCCGAGCGGGT
>NZ_LZJD01000077.1:0-52914 GCF_001666875.1 Mycobacterium sp. E802 | reverse complement strand
CGACCGCCATCGGATCGGTGATGTTTTCGCAACGGGTCCACGACTGCACCACCCGATCGCCGGGGTGCCCGATGGTCTCGGGTTCGTCGGCCGGACGGTGATCGAGGATGCCGAGCGCACGGCAGTAATCGTCGTTGTACACCGTGTCGAAATACCGCTGCGGACCATCGGGCACCCCGGCGATCGGGTGGTGCAGTCGTGGACCCGTTGCGAAAACATCACCGATCCGATGGCGGTCGCCGGATGAGCGGGCTCATAACGCAATTCCGCAGCTTCGACATGCCCAGCCGGCTGTTGATGGTCAACCAGTTCGGCATCAACCTCGGCTTCTACATGCTGATGCCGTACCTGGCCGGCTATCTGGCCGGACCCCTCGGCCTGGCGGCGTGGGCAGTGGGCTTGGTGCTGGGCGTCCGGAACTTCTCGCAGCAGGGCATGTTCATCGTCGGCGGCACCCTGGCCGACCGGCTCGGGTACAAGCCCCTGATCGTCGCCGGCTGCCTACTGCGCACCGCGGGCTTCGTCCTGTTGGTCGTGGCGGACTCCCTTCCGGCGATGCTCATCGCCTCGGCCGCAACGGGTTTCGCCGGGGCACTGTTCAATCCCGCGGTCCGGGCGTATCTGGCCGCCGATGCCGGTGACCGGCGGGTCGAGGCCTTCGCCACGTTCAACGTGTTCTACCAGGCCGGAACCCTGCTGGGCCCGCTGGTGGGAATGGCGTTGCTGGCCTTCGATTTCCGGGTTACCGCGGCGGTGGCCGCCGCGGTCTTCGCGGTACTGACCGTGGCTCAGTTGCTGGCCCTGCCGCGACATCGGGCCGAGCCCGAGGCTGAGCGTAGTTCGGTTCTCGAGGACTGGCGAAGTGTCATCGCCAACCGTGGGTTCGTGTTGTTCGCGGTGGCGATGATCGGGTCCTACGTGTTGTCCTTCCAGGTGTATCTGGCGCTACCGCTGCACGCGGCTTCGCTGCGGCCGGGCGACGAAACCGTGTTGGTGGCAGCCGTGTTCGTGACGTCCGGTCTGATCGCCGTGGGCGGTCAGCTCCGCATCACACGGTGGTTTTCGGATCGCTGGGGGCCGCGTCGCAGCCTGGTGGTCGGCGTGCTGGTGCTCGCGGCGGCCTTCGCGCCGATGGCCGTGGTGCCCGACGGAGACCGATTCGGGACCGCCGCGGCGGTGGCCGCCCTCATCGGTTCGTCGGCGTTGCTGGCGCTCGGTTCGGCCGCGGTGTTCCCGTTCGAGATGGACACCGTTGTCGCCCTTTCGGGCGGTCGGCTGGTCGCGACCCACTACGGCTTCTACAACACCGTCGTGGGCATCGGGATCCTGCTGGGCAACCTGGCCACCGGTTCGCTGATCGGTGCGGCGCGCACCGCGGGCCTGGCCGAACTGGTGTGGCTGGGCCTCACGGCGATCGGTCTGGTGTCCGCGGTGGCGCTCTACGTGTTGATGCGCGACGGTGGGAAGTTGGCGCCGAGCGCGTCACTCACTGCATCGGGACCGTCACACCCTCCGACGGCTGGACGATCACGAAGCCGTTGCCGTGGAACGCAACCTGCAACGCTTCGCCAGAGCCCCGGCCGATCAGCGCGCCTGCCTTGAAACTGGTCTTGAGCTGAGTCTGCAGATGAGCCGACCAGGCCACCACGGCGTTGGTGTCGGCGAACGTCGGGGCCTCGGAGGCGTCGAGCACCACCGGTGGGCCGTCGGTGGTCAACGCCACCCATCCGTTGCCGCGCAGGGTGGTGTTGAACAGGCCGCCGGTGGCGATACTGCCACCGCGGACCCGCTCGATGTTCCAGTCCAGACTCGACGAGAACGCCAGCACGTTCTTGCCGCTGACCGACAGTCCGGAGTTGGACAGCTGTAGCAGGTGGACGTCGAATCCCTGATCGGCCAGGAACACGTCACCCTGTCCCTGGCAGCGCATCAGCGGCAGGCCTTCACCGGTCAGCGCCTTCTTGATGAACTTCGAGGCGCCGCCGCCCTCGAAGGCGAAGTCGACGTTGCCCTGGTAGGCGACCATGGAACCCTGGCGGGCCATGAACGGTTCGCCCAGGCGGACCCGCAGCATCTTCTTGTTCTGATTGGCGATCGGAGTCGCCTCTTTCTCGCTGAACCGGCCGTCGACCAGATCCCCACTGATCCCGGCGAATCCGTCGCCCTGCGCTTGGGCGTGGGCTTGCGCCTGTTGCGGTTGGCCCCCGAGCGGTGCCCGGCCGGGCTGTCCTTGATGGGACACCTGATCGGTCCACGAGCGCCCGTCCCACCAGCGGTATTCGTAGCGGCCTTCGGGATCGGGCAACCAGCCGGGCGGGGTGGGTCCGTTCACAATCACTCCTCGGATCGGGTTTCGGGGATCGACCCTAGTGGCAACCCGATATGCCCTGGCATTCTTGGTGCCATGGCAAAGGAAATCGACCCGATCCGTGCCCAGGGCGCTCTCGCGGTCTTGAGGCAGCACCCCGGCATGGTGCTGTTCGCGGTGTCGCCGGCGATCGTCGCGCTGGGCGCCGTGTGGTGGATCGCGGGCCCGGGTTGGGCCGGGCTGCTGCTGGTCGCGCTGGTGCTGGCCGGTGGCGCCGCGCTGCTGCTCAAGCGCAACTGAACCGCCAAGCCAGAATTTGGGGTTCGCCGGTGGTGAACGCCGTCCCATCTGCGGTGTAACGGTGTAATCATGTAATCATGACAAAACATCAACACCATCGCCGGTCCGCGAACGAGGCCGCCGAATGGTTCGCGGGCCGATTGCCCGATGCCTGGTTCGTCGACGACCCGACCGTGATCGTCGACCGTGAAGAGATCACCGTCATCGGCCGACTTCCCGACGCGGAAGAGGCCGAGACAAAGGCCCGGGCCTCCGGCCGGGCGTCGCGGTTCCGGGAAGAGACGCGTGCCGAACGGATGCGCATCGCCGACGAGGCGCAGGACCGGTTCGGCCGCAAGGTCTCCTGGGGTGTGGAGATCGGGACAGAGGACGGCGGCACCGAACGAATCCTGTTCACCCACATCGCCGTACCGGTGATGACCCGGCTCAGGCAACCCGAACGGCTGGTGCTCGACACCCTCGTCGACGCCGGCGTGGCCCGGTCGCGTTCGGACGCGTTGGCGTGGTCGGTGCGCCTGGTCGGTCAGCACACCGAGGAGTGGCTGGACAAGCTGCGCGACGCCATGAAAGCCGTCGACGATCTGCGTGCCGAAGGGCCCGGTGTCTAGATCCGCTCGACCCCGACGTAGACCGAGCCCAGCGCCGAGGTCTGCGACAACGGATCGATCGATTCGCGGTTGGCCAGCAGGTTGCGGTTCACGCCGTACGATTGCGGAGCCCCGCCGTGCTGCGGGTCGAATACTCTTGAGCCCCAGCCATGGTCGAGGACGACGACGCCGCGGCGGGGCCGGTCGCTGAGGGTGGCCGTCACCTCCAGCTGGCCGGTCGGGGAGAACACCCGCACCCGATCGCTCGCCGCGATGCCCAGGGCCGCAGCATCCTCGGGGTGCATCAGCAGCTCGTTGTCCTTGCCGCCGGGATGCAGACCCGGCACTTCGTTGAGCCACGAATTCATCGAATGGCGCCGCCGCCGGTTGCCCAGTACGAACGGAAACCCCTCCGGGGCAACAGGAGCCGCAGACTCGAGCAACTCTCGGGCGCGGACCAGGAACTGTGCCGGCGCCGCCTGAACCTTGCGGTCCGGCGTCCGCAAGGCATCGCGGAACCGGCCGAACCGCCGCGGCCCGAGCACCAGACCGTGTGGGTGCGCCTTGAGCTCGCGCCAGCGCAGCTTGTGGCCGTCGACTTTTCGCGAGGCCAGGATGATCAGCCGGTCCATCCAGTGCGGTCCGAACTCCAGGCCCGGCCACCGAGTGTGTGCCGCCAGCCATCGGGTGGCACGGACGAACCCGTTGAATCCCCTGGCGCCGAACAACGGACGGCGCATGGCCAGTGCCAGATCGGTGAAGATCCGCCACTCCTCGCGTGCATCGTCGGGCGGTTCGACGGCTCTCGCGCCGTACTGCACATATGGCTCGTCGTGCATGCCGCTGGTGAAGGCCAGTAGATCGTCACGTTCCAGCCAGTGCACCGCGGGCAGCAGCCAGTGTGCGTGCCGGTGGCTCTCGCGCTGCACCAGGTCGATGGCCACCAGAAGATCCAGCTGAGCCAGCGCGGCATCGAGCCGGCCGCCGTCCGGCCCGGAGACCACTGGGTTGCCGGAGTTGATCACCAGCGCGCGGATCTGGCCGCGTCCCGGGGTGGTGATCTCGTCAGGCAGCTCGGCCAGTGCGTGTGCTCCGGCCACCAGCTCGCGCCCGGCGAGCCGGCTGGTGTGCGGGCGGGTGGCGGCCAGCCCGGCCAGTCTCAGGGTGTCGACGTAACCCGGCTCGAAGCGGCGCCCGCCCGGGCGATCCATCCGCCCGGTGACGAGGTTGAGCACGTGGCCCAGCCATTCGGCCACGGTCCCGGCGGCGTGCAGCGAGACGCCGGTGCGGGTGATGACCATCGCCCGTGGCGCCGAGGCGAATTCACGGGCCACGCGTTCGATGGTGGCTCGGTCGATGTCGCAGCGGGCGGCCAGGTCCTCGAGGTCGGCGGCGGCGGTCAGGACGCGAAGGGGCTGCACCCCGGTGGCCAGCTCGGCACAGTCGGCGCGGTGTTCCCGCCCTTCGTCGAGGATCACCTTGACCATCGCGAGCAGCAGTGCCCAATCCTGTCCCGGTCGGACCGACAGATGCAGATCGGCGGCTTGCGCGCTCTCGGTGGCCAGCGGGTCCACCACGACGATGCGGGCCCCCTGCTTCTGCCGGGCCAACGCCCGTCGCCAGCCGCCCGGTACCGACTCCACCCAATTCCAGGCGCTGACAGCGGGATTGGCGCCGACGATCAGAAAGTAATCACAGTTGTCGACGTCGGACACCGGCACCATCAGCGGTGAGCCGTACATGGCCTCGGCGACCACGTGCAGCGCGTTCTGGTCCACCGATCCGACCGCATAGCGGTTGTACGTGCCGACCGCATCCAGCCAGGCGTTCATGAACACCAAATTGGACGAGGAGTACCCGGCGGGGTTGCCGTAATAGGCGGCCACCGCATCCGGTCCGCCGTCGTCGATGATGCGGTTCATCCGTCGGGCGATATCGCTGATCGCCTCGTCCCAGCTCGCCTCGACGTACTTGTCGCCGACCCGGCGCATCGGTGCAAGGATGCGCCGCGGATGCTCCACCACCTGGGCGGCGGTGCGACCCTTCGCGCAGAAATCACCCCAGGTGTGTGGGTTGAGTTTGTCGGCGGCGATCTTGACCGCCCGGTTGTCCTGGACGGTCACCTCGAGGCCGCAGGAGGCCAGGCAGTACCGGCAGAAGGTGTGCACGGTACTGGTCGTCATTACACCGACACTACAATTTGTAACGGCTTTGGGGAACTAAACCCGCGTCATCTCCCAATACCGGCCATGGCGGGTCATGAGCTCTTCATGGGTGCCGCGCTCGATGATCCGGCCGGCATCCATGACCAGGATCAGGTCGGCATCCCGGATCGTCGAAAGCCGGTGGGCGATGATGAAACTCGTCCGGTCCCGGCGCAGCTCGGCCATCGCGCGCTGGATCAGCAGCTCGGTGCGGGTATCCACCGCACTGGTGGCCTCGTCGAGCACCAGCACCCGCGGCCGGGCCAGCACGGCCCGGGCAATGGTGATCAACTGCTTCTCACCGGCACTGATGGCGCCGCCGTCGTCGTCGACGCGGGTGGCGTAGCCGTCCGGCAGCGTGTGCACAAACCGGTCCACGTACGCCGCCCGGGCCGCCTGGATCACCTCGTCTTCTGTCGCATCGGCCCGGCCGTAGGCGATGTTGTCGTAGATCGTGCCGCCGAACAGCCAGGTGTCCTGCAGCACCATGCCGATCGAGGACCGCAGTGACTGGCGGCTCACCGTGGAGATGTCCACGCCATCGATCAGGATGCGGCCCGAATCGACGTCATAGAACCGCATCAGCAGGTTCACGCACGTGGTCTTGCCGGCACCGGTCGGGCCGACGATCGCCACGGTGGTTCCCGGTTCGGCCACCAGCGAGAGGTCTTCGATCACCGGGGTGTCCGGCAGGTAGCCGAAGCTCACCCGGTCGAATTCCACCCGGCCGCTGCGGATCTGCAGTGCGGCAGCCGGTTCGAGGGATTGCTCGTCGGCGTCGAGCAGATCGAAAACCCGTTCCGCGCTGGCGATCCCGGACTGCAGTGTGTTGTACATCCCGGCCAGCTGGCTCAGCGGCTGGTTGAACTGCCGCACGTATTGGATGAAGGCCTGGATGCTGCCGAGCGTGATCTGGCCCGTGGCCACCTGCAGTCCGCCCACCACGGCGACGGCCACATAGCCGAGATTGCCGATGAAACTCGTCGCGGGCCCCACCAGACCCGAGAAGAACTGGGCTCCGATACTGGAGCGGTAGACCTCCTCGTTGAGCTCGTCGAAACGCTGCTGAGCGGCCTGCCGGTGCCCGAAGGTCTTGACGATGGTGAAACCGCTGTAGGTCTCCTCGACATGGGCCGCCAACCGGCCGGTGTTGCGCCACTGCGCGACGAACAACGGCTGCGACCGCCGGGTGATCCACCGGATCACCCACAGCGACAGCGGCACGGTGAGGACCGTCAGCAACGCCAGCAGCGGCGAGATGGTCAGCATCATCGCCAACACCGCGAACACCGTCAGTACCGAGGTCAACAGCTGGCTGATGGACATCGACACCGAGCCCTGGACATTGTCGATGTCGTTGGTGACCCGGCTGAGCACCTCGCCGCGTTGACGGGAATCGAAATAGGACAGCGGAAGTCGGTGCAGTTTGTCCTCGACCTCGGAACGCAACGCGATCATGGTCCGCTGCACCGCAACGTTGAGCAATCTGGCCTGTAGCCAGACCAGCACCGCGGCAAGCAGATACAGACCCAGCGCGAGGGCCAGCGTGCGGGCCACCGCGGCGAAGTCCACGCCCTGGCCCGGCACCACGTCCATGCCGGACAACAGGTCGGCGAAGGTGGTATCACCGCGGGCCCGGGCCGCAGCGACGGCCTGCTCCTTGGTCAGCCCCGCCGGCAGCTCGCGCCCGATCACCCCGTTGAACAACAGATCCGTCGCGTGTCCCAGGATCCGGGGCCCGATCACCCCGATCGCGATGCCGGCCACGCCGAGCAGCACCACCGAGATCGCCAGGCCCCGTTGCGGTATCAGGCGCTTGAGCAGCCGCAGGGCCGAACCGCGGAAGTCACGGGTGCGCTCGACCGGCGGGGCCGGGGTGCCGGACCGGCGTAGCACGGGCCCGGTCATCGTGGGTCTCCGGCCGTGATGGCTTGTGACGCCGCGAACTCGGCGTACGTGGGGCAGTCGACGAGCAGGGACTCGTGGGTGCCGACGCCGACGATGCGGCCGTCTTCGAGTACGACCACCTGATCGGCCTCGAGAACCGTCGAGATGCGTTGCGCCACGATGACGACGGTGGCGTCGGCCGACGCGTCGCGCAGCGCGGCGCGCACCCGGGCGTCGGTCTGCACGTCGAGGGCCGAGAACGCGTCGTCGCACAGGTAGATCGCGGGCCGGCGGATCACCGCGCGCGCGATCGCGAGCCGTTGCCGTTGGCCACCGGAGAAATTGATGCCGCCCTGGGCCACCGGACGGTCCAGCCCGTCAGGGTGGGCCGCGACGAACTCGTCGGCCGCGGCGATCCGCAACGCTGTCCACATCTGGGCCTCGGTGAGCTCCTGGCCCGGCGCGGCGCCGTAGCGCAGGTTCTCGGCGACGGTCCCGGAGAACAGATAACCGCGTTGGGGGACCAGGCCGATCACCGACCACAGCTGCTCCAGCTCGAGGTCCCGGACGTCCACGCCGTCGATGCGTACTGCGCCGGAGGTGACGTCGTAGAACCGGCAGATCATCGCGAGCAGGGTGGATTTGCCTGAGCCCGTGGAGCCGACCACGGCGGTGGTGGTGCCGGGGGCGATGTGCAATGAAACCTGCTGCAGCACCGGACGGTCGGCGCCGGGGTAACTGAACGATGCGTCGTCGAACACGATCTCGCCGGCCATGGACACCGGGCGCACGGGGGCCACCGGGGTGGCGATCCGCGGCTGGGCCGTCAGCACCCCGCCGATCCGCTCGGCGCACACCGACGCACGCGGGAACATCACCGCCAAGACCGTGGCCATCAACACCGACATCAGAATCTGCATGAAGTAGGCCAGAAACGCGATCAGCGAACCCACCTGCATGTGGCCCGCGTCGATCCGAAGCCCGCCGAACCAGATCAGCGCGACGCTGGAGACGTTGATCACCAGTGTGGTGGCCGGAAGCATCAGTGCCTGCCATTGCCCGGCTTCCAGCGCGGTGGTCGACAGCGCCGCGTTGGCCTCGGCGAACCGGGTTTGTTCGACCGGTTCTCGGGCGAACGCCCGGATCACCCTGATCCCCGACAGTTGATCGCGCAGTACCCGATTGATCCCGTCGATCAACCGCTGCATGCGACGGAAGATCGGCATCAGGTGTCTGATGATCCAGTAGTTGGCCAGCGCCAGCATCGGCACACTGACCAACAGCAGCCAAGACAGCCCGGCGTCCTGGTGCAGCGCCATCAGGATTCCGCCGACCGACATGATCGGCGCGGTAATCAGGATGGTGGCGGTCATCTGCAGCAGTTGTTGGATCTGCCCGACGTCGTTGGTGGTGCGGGTCAACAGCGACGGGGTGCCAAACCGGCCGGTCTCCTCGGCCGAGAACGTGATGACGTGACCGAAGATCGCCGAGCGGAGGTCGCGCCCGAAACCCATCGCCGCGCGCGAGCCGAAGAACACCGCCCCGATGGCGCACGCCACCTGCAACCCGGTGACCGCCAGCATCACCCCGCCGAGTTCGACGATGCGGCGGGTGTCGCCTTTGGCCACCCCGTCGTCGATGATGGCCGCGTTGACCGTGGGCAGGTACAGCGAGGCCAGGGTACTGATCACCTGCAGCGCCGCGACAACCGCGAGCAGCCGCCGGTACGGCCGCACGTACTGTCGCAGCAGCGCCCTGAGCATCTGGTAACTCTCGCACACCTGCCGATGTCGTCCGGCGCGCCGCCGCTGTCGTGTCGACACGACGAAAGTCCAGGTCAATAGGTATGTCTCGAACAGGCTCAGATGCTGCCGCTACAGTGCATGACGTGACTGTCCGCACGGCCACCATGCCACGAATCACCCACGCCAGAGCCTTGGCGGTCCTGGCTGCGGCCATGATTCCGGTGTTCGCCGGGTGCTCGACCGACGAGCCCGCGTCCCCAGAGGTTCCGCAAACCCAGTCACCGAGTGCCGGCGGTGACATCAAGCATGGCCCCCACTTTCCTCAGTGCGGTGGGGTGACCGATGAGACTGTCACCCAGTTGACCGAGGTCCAGGGGCTGGTCAACACCGCGACCAACTCCTCGGGGTGTCAGTGGTTGCAGGGCGGCAGCATCCTGGGACCCCACTTCTCGTTCACCTGGTTCCGGGGCAGCCCGATCGGCCGGGAACGCAAGACCGAGGAACTGTCGCGGACCAGCGTGGAGGACATCAACATCGAGGGCCACGGCGGTTTCATCGCGATCGGGGAGAACCCCCTGAAGGCCGGCGACGTCAACCTCTGTGAGATCGGAATCCAGTTCGATGACGACTTCATCGAGTGGTCGGTGAGCTTCGACCAGAAGCCGTATCCGGATCCGTGCGAGGTGGCCAAGGAGCTGACCCGCCAGTCGATTGTGAACTCCAAATGAGCGCGCACCGCCCAGTCGCAGCAGTCATGGCCGCATTGGCCCTGTTCGTCGGGCTGACCGGCTGCTCCCGCACCGTGGACGGCACCGCGGCCAAGGAAGGTGCCGGCGGCGGGCCCAGCAACAACAACTCCGAGAAGACGTATCCCAACCTTCTCAAGGAGTGCGATGTCCTGACCACGGACATCCTGGCCAAGACGGTGGGCGCGGACCCGCTGGACATCCAGAGCACGTTCGTCGGCGCGGTCTGTCGCTGGCAGGCGGCCAACCCGGGCGGGCTGGTCGACATCACCCGGTTCTGGTACGAGCAGGGCAGCCTGGACAACGAACGTCAGACCGCCGAGAAGCTGCAGTACGGGATCGAACAACGCCGCATCGCCGGCGTCGATTCGATCATCATGAAGCCCAACGGGCTCAATGGGGCCTGCGGTGTGGCCAGTGACGCGGCGGGCGTGGTGGGCTGGTGGGTCAATCCCCAGGCGCCCGGCATCGATGCCTGTCCGATGGCCACCAAGCTGATGGAACTGACGCTGGCCACCAACTCTTAGCGAGGTATGTGGAATCGGGCCAGCCTCGCGCCGCCGAGCGCGAGGGTGTCCCAGGGCCCGTCGACGTGCAGCACGACGATCGCCGAGGTCGGAAACTTCAGCGAAATGCTCTCCGCTGCAGCGATATTGGATCCATCGGACAGTCCGAGCGCGACCGCCGACATGGCCGGCTCGTGACCGATCACCAGCACTGTCGACGGCTCGCTACCGAAACGTGACGACACCCCGTTGATTTCGTCGATGACGGTACCCGGCCTGGCGTCGTAGATCCGCTCGGCGTACTGCACGGGCGCATCGATGCCGGTGCGTGCCAAGGTCTGGCGGGTCCGGGTCGCCGTCGAGCACAACACGGCGTCCACCGCGGCGACGTTGGCCCGGATCCAGTCCCCGGCCAACGCCGCCTCCCTGATGCCGCGCGCGGCCAACGGCCGGTCATGGTCGGCCACCCCGTCCGGGTAGTCGGACTTGGCATGGCGCATCAGCAGCAGGGTTCTGAACGGGCTGGTCGAGTGGGCCATCTCATCGAGGTTAGGGCATGCCGCCGCAGGTCCCCGGACTTGTCGGCGGCCAGTCCTACACTCGCCTTGCTCGGAAGATGGATTGCCGAGAAACGGACCGAGAAATGGACATGGAGGGGCCGGGGCCGATGCGTTTCCTGCACACCGCCGATTGGCAACTCGGCATGACCCGTCACTTCCTCAGCGCCGGTGACGGGGAAGCCCAGCCACGTTATGCGGCCGCCCGCCGCGAGGCGGTTTCGGCGCTCGGTGCGGTCGCGGCGGCCTCCGGTGCCGAGTTCGTCGTGGTGTCCGGGGATGTGTTCGAGCACAACCAGTTGGCTCCGCGTGAGGTCAGCGTGTCGCTGGAGGCCATGCGCGGCATCGGGGTGCCGGTGTACCTCTTGCCCGGCAACCATGATCCGCTCGACGCGGCCTCGGTCTACACCAGCGCTTTGTTCACCGCAGAGTGCCCGGACAATGTCGTGGTGCTCGATCGCGCCGGCGTGTTCGACGTGCGCCCCGGCCTGCAGATCGTGGCCGCGCCGTGGCGGTCCAAGGCGCCGACCACCGACCTGGTCGGTGATGTGCTGGCCGAGCTGCCGGCCGACGGGGTCACCCGGGTTCTGGTCGGCCACGGCGGCGTCGACATTCTCGACCCGGACAAGGGCAAGCCGTCGTTGATCCGGCTGGCCGCCGTGGAGGACGCGCTGGCCCGTGGCGCCGTCCACTATGTGGCCTTGGGCGACAAGCACTCTCGTACCGAGGTCGGCTCGACCGGCCGGGTGTGGTACTCGGGCTCGCCTGAGGTGACCAACTATGACGACATCGAATCCGACCCGGGTCATGTGCTGGTGGTCGACATCGACGAGGACGATCCACAACGCGCCGTTCGGGTCGATTCCGAACGTGTGGGCCGGTGGCGGTTCGTCACGCTGCGCCGGCCGGTGGACACCGACCGCGACATCGCCGATCTCGACATCAACCTGGACCTGTTGTCCGACAAGGAATGCACCGTGGTGCGTCTGGCGTTGACGGGCTCGCTGACCGTGACCGACAAGGCGGCGCTGGATGCCTGCCTGGAAAAGTACGCGCGGTTGTTCGCGGCGCTGACCGTGTGGGAACGACACACCGAGATCGCGGTGCTACCCGCCGACGGGGAGTTCGACGACCTCGGTATCGGCGGGTTCGCGGCGGCCGCGGTGGACGAGTTGGTGGCCACGGCGCGCTCCGAAGGCGCCGCGGCCGACGATGCCCGCGCGGCATTGGGTCTGTTGCTGCGCTTGGTGGACCGGGGGGCGGCGGCATGAAACTGCACCGCCTGGTCCTGACCAATTATCGCGGCGTCAGCCACCGTGAGATCGAGTTCCCCGACCACGGTGTGGTGGTGGTCAGTGGCGCCAACGAGATCGGCAAGTCCTCGATGATCGAGGCGCTCGATCTGCTGCTGGAGGCCAAGGACCGCTCGGGCAAGAAGGAAGTCAAGCAGGTCAAGCCCACCCACGCTGACGTCGGCGCCGAGGTCATGGCCGAAATCTCCACCGGCCCTTATCGATTCATGTACCGCAAACGCTTCCACAAGAAAGCCGAAACCCAGCTGACCGTGCTGGCGCCGGTGCGCGAGCAGCTCAGCGGCGACCAGGCGCACGAGCGGGTACTGGCCATGCTCGGCGAAACCGTGGACACCAGCCTGTGGCAGGCCCAGCGGGTGTTGCAGGCCTCTTCGACCGCCCCGGTCGACCTGTCCGGTTCGGATGCCCTGGCCCGGGCGTTGGACGTGGCGGCCGGTGAGGCGGTCACGCTGTCCGGTGACGAGCCGCTGCTGATCGAGCGCATCGACGCGGAGTATCTGCGCTACTTCACCGCCACCGGCCGGGCGACCGGCGAGTGGGCCGCGGTAAC
Source organism: Mycobacterium sp. E802 (assembly GCF_001666875.1). Taxonomy (NCBI): domain Bacteria; kingdom Bacillati; phylum Actinomycetota; class Actinomycetes; order Mycobacteriales; family Mycobacteriaceae; genus Mycobacterium; species Mycobacterium sp. E802. Next base: position 40,211 of record NZ_LZJD01000077.1, on the reverse strand, counting down.
CAAGCGGCTCGCCGCCGCCGACGACGCGGTGGCGCAGTGCGCGGCCGCGGTGGCCGAGGTCGACGACGCGGTGCGCCGGCATGCCGAACTCAGTATCGAGGTCACCGGTTTGGCCACCGAGCGCGAGCAGGCCCAGGCCGCTCTCGGGACGGCCCGTAAGGCCGCCGACGAGGTCGCCGCCGTGGTGCAACGGCTCAAAGAAGCCGAGGTTGTCGCCGAGGCCGCACGGGTGGCGCAGTGTGCCGCCGCCGACGCGCTCACCGAGCGCCGACGGTTGCGCGCCGAGGTCGACGAGCGCGTGACGTCCATCGCCGAGCTGCAGGCCACGTTGGGCCTGGCCGAGGATGAAACCACCACGGCACGTGCGGTTCACGAGGCGGCCGAGGCGGCGGCCGAGCAGGCGCGGGTGGCCGCCGACGAACATGCGGACCGGGTGGAGGCGGCCCGCACCACGCTGACGCGCATGACCGACCGGGACGAAGCCGACCGGCTGGCGGCGCGGCTGAGCAAGATCGACGCCGCGGTGCGTGATCTGGACCGGGTCAATCGCGAACTGGCCGGGATATCCCTCGATGACGCCGGGATGCGGGCCATCGAGGCGGCGGCACTCGCCGTGGAGCGCGCCGCCGGGCAGGCCGAACTCGCCTCGGCGCGAATCGATCTCGTGGCAGTAGAGGGTCTCGATGTACGGGTGGACGACGCCCGGGTCACCCTGGAGGCGGGCCGGCCGTGGTCGGTCCACACCACCGCCGACACCGAGATCGATCTGCCGGGGATACTCACGGTGCGGGTGGTGCCCGGCACTCCGGCCGCGCAGACTCAGGCCCGTCTCGACGAGGCGCAGGCGACGCTGGCGGCCGCGCTGACTGCGTCCGGCACTGACGATGTGGACGTCGCCCGTGCACTGGACACCCGTCGTCGCGAACTGCTCGGCAGCCGCGACCGGCTGAGTGCCACCGTCGATGCACTCACCGGCGAGGATCAGCTGGCAGACCTACGGTCCCGGCTGGCCCGGTTGCGTGAAACCCAGCCCGACGAGGCGGCGCTGTTCGAACTGGCCGGCCCCACCGACACCGCTGCGGCCCGGGCTGAACTCGACGCCGCGGTGGCCCGGCACCGTCAGGCGGTGGCGGACAGTGAGACCAGTCGCAAGATGCTCGTCGCGGCCGCCCAGAAGCTGTCGGAGAAGTCCAACCGCCTCAGTGGGATGCGTGAGAAGCTCACTTCGGCGCAGGCGGAGTTGACGGTCTGCAAGGGACGCCTTGAGGCAGCGCGGGCCGTGGTCGCCGACGAGGCTTTGGCCATCAAGGCCCAGGCCGCCGATGACGAGGCCACTGCCACCGCCGGCCGGGTCGCTGCGCTGCGTACCGAATTGTCGGCCACCCCACCGGACTCGGTGAACGCTGCCCTGGAGGCGGCGGTGCGCCGGGCCGATCTGTCGGTTGTCCGGCACGACGCCGCGGTCGAGGGGCTGCGGGAGGTGGCCGCGCAACTCAAGGTGTACGGCACGCAAGGGCGTAAGGGGCACCTCGACGCTGCCGAGACCGAACGGGAGCACGCCCACACCGAATATCTGCGGGTACACCGCCGCGCCCGCGCCGCCGAGACGCTGCGCTCGGTGATGGCGCGGCACCGCGATGCCACCCGACAGCGCTACGCCGATCCGTTCCGCCTCGAAGTGCAACGCCTGGGCCGCTTGGTGTTCGGCGAGGACTTCGAGGTGGAGGTCGACAGCAACCTCAACATCTGCACCCGCACTGTGTCCGGACGGACCGTGCCCTACGAGTCACTGTCCGGTGGTGCCAAGGAGCAGTTGGCCATCGTGGCACGGCTGGCCGGTGCCACGATGGTGGCCAAGGAGGACAGCGTCCCGGTGATCATCGACGACGCCCTCGGTTTCACCGACCCCGACCGGTTGACCAAGATGGGTGCGGTGTTCGACGCGGTCGGCGGGGACGGCCAGGTGATCGTGTTGACCTGCAGCCCTGAGCGTTACGCCAGTGTGCAGGGCGCCCACCACATCGCCCTGACCGCCTGACCGGCCGGCCTCGACTCAGAAGTAGGCGTTGGCCGGAACTGGCGTGCCCTGCAACAGATTCTGACCGATTACCCGGGCCTTGTAAGCAACCGGGTTGTGCAGGGTGATGGTGCGGATGTTGCGCCAATGCCGGTCGAGGTTGCGCTGCCGGCTGGCCGCGCTGGCCCCGCCGAGCTCGAGCAGCCGCGTGGCCGCCTCGGGGGCGACATCGTCGAGGTGCACTTTCACCTTGGCGACCTTGAGCTGGGCCTCTTCGGCCAGACGGGCATCGGGCACGCCGTCGACCTCGGAGTCGGTGGCCGCGCCGATGGCCGCAGCCGCGTCGAGAACCGCGGCGCGGGCCACGTAGGCGGTGCTGGCCAGCACGCCGAGCTGCCGCTGCAACAAGGGATCGTCGGTGGGCCGCTCGGTCACGGCATGGCTGAAGTTGCGTTCGCGCGAACGCAACAGGGCCACACCGTCGTCGACGACATTGGCCAGAATCCCGGCCACCACCGCGTGAATGAACAGTTGCAGTGAGGCGTACTGGACCGTCGGCACCGGATCGGCATCGTAGGGGGTGTCGGAGAGCACCTCGTCGGCGGCGACCGCGACATCGGTGAACGTCGTGGTGCCGGTTCCGGTGCGGCGCTGGCCGAATCCGTCCCAGTCGTCGACCAGCCGGACGCCGTCGCGGTCGGTGGGCACCAGGACACTGGCCACCGAGTCGTGGTCGGTGGTGGCCGTCACCGTCAGATAGTCCGAGAACAGCGTCCCGGTGCTGTAGTACTTCTCGCCGTTCAGCCGGAAGCCCGAGCCCGCCGGGTCCGCCAGCAGCCGGGTGTTGAACACCAGGCTGCCGACCGCCAGGGAACCCTTCTCGCTGAACGCATTACCGAAAATCTTGCCCTCGGCGATCTTGCCCAGCCAGCGCGCCGACACCGGATCGCCTGCGGTGCGCAGCCGTTCCTCGGTGAACCAGAAGTGGGTCCGGAAGATGTGGGCCACGATCGGATCGGCCTTGGCCACGTCGATGACCGTCGAAAACAGCTGCGGCACGGTGAATCCGGCTCCGCCGAGGGACTCGGGCAGCCGCAGGGTGCCGAACCCGGCCCGTTTCAGTGCGGCGACCTGATCGAACGGATTCTCATCGTTGCGGTCACGGTCTTTGGCGCCCGAGGCGATCGAGGCCAGCAGAGCATCCCACTCCGGCGTTCCGGGCAACACGTGGGTGATTTTCTCGACGGTGGTCATGGCACCGTTGTATCCGCAGGCGCTACCCACAGGCACGCATTTGGATCAGGCCGAACCGAAGCCTCTGACCCGCATGCCGTAGAGGTAGGTGGTCAGGTACTCCTTGATGACCGGGGCCCGGACCTCCGGTGCGTCGGGGATGGTGATCAGCAGCGCGTAGAGCCCGGCGAAGAACGACGCGCCATTGTGCAGCACGTCCACCTCGTCGGGGATCTCTCCGGCCTCTTTGGCGCGCTGGAGCTCTTCGACCAACGCGACGAGCACCGGATGGTGCGCCCATTCCTCGGTGGGTGGCCGGGTGGTGGAGAAGTGCAGGGCCAGAAAGTCTTTGAACAACGGCCGGCCGAGGCGCCGTTCCAGTTTCTCGAGCATGCGCACCGATTCGGCCAGGGTGGCCCCGACGTCGTGCGGTTGGTCGAAGAAGCGGAGGAGCTCGGCGGCCATGCGGGCCTCTTCGCGCTGTTCGAGTTCCACCAGGACGTGTTCCTTGGTGGGGAAGTGGAAGAAGAACGTGCCGTGGGCGACGCCGGCGGCCGAGGCGATCGCGGCAGTATCGGCCGCGGCCATGCCCCCGCGTTTGAACTCGGCGACCGCGGCCCCGAGTAACCGTTCCCGGGTCTGCTGACCCTTGCGGCTGCGCGGTGGTGGCGACTGAGCCTTCAGCACAGCCCGATGTTACGACATTCAAAAACTGACTGTACTCAGATTGACTCTTTCCAATGTCGCCAGTGGGCGTTACGGTTTCAACAAAGACTTCTTCTGACTGAAGTCAGTTTTGGAGGTGGGGAGTGCAGATCCTGGAGCAGGTCCAAGACCTGCCGAAAGCCGGCAATATCAAGGCGCAGTGGGTGAGTTTGTGGACCGGGCCGGCGGTCGGCGTCGTCCTGCTGGCGGCGTTCGTGGCGTTCCCCGGCTTCTGGCCGCCGATGTCGCCGACGTGGAGTGCCCAGCAGGTGGCCGGGTTCTATGCCGATCACACGGCGTGGATTCGGTTCAGCCAGGTGACGTTCAACCTGTGCGGAATCCTGATCCTGCCGTTCTTCATGGTGATCGTGGTGCAGATGAAGCGCATGAAGACCCAGAGCCACGTCTTCGCGTACTGCTATCTGACCGCAGTGGTCAGCGGTGCCACCATCTTCGCGCTGTCCAACGTGTTCTTCCTGGTCGCCGCGTTCCGGCCCGGCCGTAATCCCGAGCTGGTGATGTTGCTCAACGACCTGGCCTGGATCGTGTTCGTGGCGCCGGTGGGCATGGTGGTCTCGCAGTTCGCGTTGCTCGCGGTCGCGGTCTACTTCGACAACGGGCCGGACCCGGTGTTTCCCCGTTGGGTGGGTCATTACTCGCTGGCCACCGCCATCGCCATGGTTCCGGCCGCGGGTGCGGCGGTGTTCCAGACGGGGCCGCTGGCCTGGGACGGTCTACTGTCCTTCTGGCTTCGCAACGGAGCCTTCGCGCTCTTCGTCATTGTGATGTTCTTCGTCCTGCGGCGCGCGGTGCTCCGGCAGGCCGTCCAAGAGGGCGTGACCGCCCCGGAGGTGCCCGCGTGAGCGTGCTGACCCCCGGTCCACGCACCCTCGCCAGAGGTGAAACGCCGCCGGGCAAGCCCGATGTGCGGTTGATGACGTGGTTCTTCCCGCTGTGGTACGGCGCGTTCGGCGTCATCATCTGCATCCTGACCCGGGTGACACCGCCGCCGCGCCCCGATGTCACCGCAGCCGACAAGGTGGCGTTCTTCACCGAGCACGGCGTCACCATCAAGATCGGGTTCTGCCTGCTGTTGATCCTGCTGGGTGGTGCGGCCATGACCAACGGTCTGGTGGCGTACCAGATCAAACGCATGTCGGTCGGTTCGGTGTTCGCGTACGGCTACATCGGCGGCATGAGCGTGGGTGCGCTGCCGGGGTTTCTCCTGGTCTCGGTCTGCTTCCTCACCGCGGCCTTCCGGCCCGACCGCGACCCCGAGCTGATCAGCCTGCTCTATGACCTCGGAATGCTGTCCTACAACGGCTCTTTGGGTTGCTTCACGGCCGCCTACCTGGTGTTCGCGATCGCCATCCTCTACGACAAGAACCAGATCTTCCCGGCCTGGTTCGCCTACGTGACCATCTGGCAGATCATCACCGAGGTGATCGCCACCCAGATGTTCGTGTTCGAGTCCGGGCCGTTTGCCTGGAACGGCTCGATCGCGTTCTGGTGGGCGGTGGTGGTGTTCTCGGTCTGGCTGTCGGCGCTGATCGTGCTGCTGCGGCAGGCGGCCGTACGTGAATCGGTAGACGAGCCGGGGCCGGAGTGAGGCGGACAATGTCGAGCAATCCTGTGGTGACACAACAAGATCCGCCCGTCAAGACGGCGTCGTCCCACCTGCCCGGCGATGGGCACATGTGGGTGATGGTGCTCGGTGATCTGGTCATCTTCGGTGGCTACTTCATCGTGTTCATGATCTACCGCACCATGCAGCCGGACGAATTCCTGCGGGCCCAACAGCATCTCGACATCAACATCGGGGTGCTCAACACGGTGATCCTGCTGACCAGTTCGTGGCTTGTGGCCCGCGCCGTGCTGGCCGCCAGGGCCGGCCGGCACGAGGCGGCCATCCGGCTCACTTACGCCGGCGGCGTCGGCGGTGTGTTGTTCATGGTCTGCAAGGGCTATGAGTGGATGGTCAAAATCCAGGCCGGGCATACCAACTCCGAGATGTTCTACTCGTTCTATTACGTGCTCACCGGCGTCCACCTGGTCCACGTGTTGATCGGGTTGATCGTGCTGGGCGTCATCGTGCGGGAGCTGCGCAACCCGTCGCGTCGCCGGGCCTCGGTGGTGGAATCGAGCGCGATCTACTGGCACATGGTCGACCTGCTCTGGGTGATCATCTTCGGCCTGCTCTACGTGGTGAGGTGATCATGACCGAGAGAGCTGTGACCCAGACCTGGCTGGTGCTGGTCGCCATCACCGTCGGCTCGTGGTGGCTGGCCCCGGCCCAGTACTCGGCCACCCTGGCGGCCAGTGTGCCGATCACCGTGCTGGTGCTGGCGCTGACGCTGGTCAAGGCCCGGCTGATCATCAGGCAGTTCATGGAGGTCCGTACCGCGCCGAGGTGGCTCAAACTGGCCACCGACGGCTGGCTGGTGGTGCTGTTCGGTGCGGTCCTCACGATCTATCTGATCTGAGCCGGGCGCGGCACAATGGAGCGCGATGACCATGAACGCCAAGCGCAGGCGAGTGCACGACAGGCTGGCCGCGCTGCCGGGGGTTCGGGCGGTGCGACGCCCGGTCAGCCCTGGTTCTGACGAGCAGTTCGACCTGTTCTACGTGCGCACCGGGCGCAAGTCGGCGCAGCCCGTCGTGCTCATCCCCGGCGGTCCCGGTGTCGCATCGATCCAGCCGTACCGTGCGTTGCGCCGGCGAGCGGCCGCCGCCGGGTTCGACGTGATCATGATCGAGCACCGGGGCGTCGGAATGTCACGGCACACGGACGCCGGCGCGGATCTGCCACCGGCGGCCATCACCGTCGAACAGGTGATCGACGACATCGCCGCCGTGCTCGACGACGCCGGTGTGCACCAGGCGATGGTCTACGGCACCTCGTACGGCAGTTACCTGGCCGCGGGATTCGGGGTGCGCCACCGCGACCGGGTGGCGGCGATGGTACTGGACTCGCCGGTGCTGTCCACGGCCGACATCGAGGCCATGCGCGCCGCCATCCGGGGCCTGTTGTGGGAGGGAAACGACCCCGAGACCGCGGCGCTGGCGCCGAAGGTCCGCCGACTGGTGGCCGAGGGGACACTGGCGGCCAAGGGTGGGGAACTGATCGGCCTGCTCTACGGTTTCGGCGGTGCCGCGCTGCTGGACCGCCAACTCGACCTGTTGTTGCGCGGACGCACCGTGGTGTGGTCGGCGCTGCGCCGCCTGAGCGGGCTCTCGACACGGAAAGCGCCGTACCGCAACGAAGTCGATCTGGTCGGGCGGATCGCCTTCCGCGAGTTGAACTATGCCGGAGTGCCCGACGGTCTGCCCTTGGATCCTGCCCTGGACATGGCCGACATGATCGGCAGCGCGAAGTTCTACGAACCGTTCGAGGCCGAGCCCTTCGACCTGACGGCCGAGCTACCGGGCTTCGACTGGCCCACCGTCGTGCTGTCCGGCGGCCGCGACCTCACCACCCCGCCGGCCATCGCCGAACGGATCGCGCAGCTGGTCCCGGCGGCAGTACTGGTCCGGATGCCGACGGTGGTCCACAGCGTGCTCGACACCCGCGAGCGTGCCGCCTTCGCGGTGATCCGAGCCGTGAAGGAAGGTGCGGGCGAACAACTTTCGGCTGTCGCCGCCGAACTCGACGCCCTACCGGCGCGCGCCGTCGTCCGCACGGCGGTCCGCGCGATCTCGGTGGCCATCGCGGTGGAGGCGGTCACGTTCGGCTACTTGAGGAAGCCGATCTTCGTGTAATCGGCGTCGGCCAGGCCGAAGGCCCCGAAGTTGGCCAGGTTGCTGCGCACGGCGACGTTGCCGGGGGACTGGAACAGCGGAAGGCTGAACACCTCGTCGAACAGCATCGTGTCGAGTTCGTTGGCCAGCGTGCGCGCCTTGGCCGGATCCAGCTCCTCCAGTGTCTGCTCGATCTTGGCGTCGATCTCCGGGCTGCCGATCTTTCCGAAGTTGCTGGCCCCGTCCTGGGCGTAGATCTGGGTCAGCGAGCTCAACGGGAATGCGTCACCGAGAAAGGCGAACTGGGCAATGTCGAAGTCGCCCTTGATGATGTAGTTGCTGAAGAACCCGGTGCCCGGTTTCGTGTCGAGCTGCAGGTTCACCCCGATCTGGCCCAGCATGTTCTGCGCGATCTGGGCCACCTGCCGGGTGCTGCCGGCGTCATAGAACACGTTGCGGATGACCAGTTCCTTGCCGTCCTTCTTCCGGAACTGCTGTCCTTCGGGCACTTTCCAGCCCAGCGCGTCCAGCTCGGCCCTGGCCTGATCCGGGTCGAAGGCCACCGAGGCGGCGTTGTCCTGATAGCCCTGCTGGCCCGCGACGTAGATGTGGTTGTTCAGCGGTACCGGGTTGTCGGTGAGACCCCGCTGGGTGATGTTGGCGATCGCCTGACGGTCGATGCCCTTGGCGACTGCGCGGCGCAAGGCCGGGTCGGCCAGGATCGAGCCGGGGGCACCGTTGAACGTCAGGTGATACCAGCTGGCCGACGGCGCCCGCCGGATGCTGATCCCCGCGGTCTTGCGGGCGATCGTCAGCTCGTCCAGGGATGCGGTGCCGGTGGCGTCGATGGTGTTGTTCTGCAGTGCCGGGATCCGCGCGGCGTCATCGAGCACCAGGAAGGTGATGGTGTCCAGTAGCGGCGGGGTGCCCCACCATTTGGGGTTGCGGCTCAACGTGATCCGCTGGGCGCCCCGGTCGACGTTGGACACCAGGAACGGGCCGGCCGATGGCCCGGGCTGGCTGAGCTGCGCCTTGTTGAAGGCTTCGGGCGTGGCCGTCATGCTCTTGGGCAGTAGCCGACCGTTACCGGCGAACATGCCCTTCCAGTCGGCGTAGGGCTTCTCGAAGGTCATCACGGCCTGGCGGTCGTCGACGCCGCGGGTCACCGAGGCCACCCGCTCGAAGCCGTTGGGCGCGGCGATGATGAACGCCGGGTTCTTTCCGCTGTTGGCCTCGGCCTGGGATTTGATGTCCTCCCAGGTGATCGGGGTGCCGTCGGACCACACCGCCTTGGGATTGATCGTGTAGGTGACTACCTGGGGGTTGGTGCCCGTCAGTTCGACGTTGGTGAAGTAGTCGGTGTTCACCGTCGCCGACCCGTCGGCGGCGATGACGAAGGCCCGCGGCAGTGTCGGCTTGGTGATCGAGCCGACGTCGCCGGTGTTGCCGTCGATGTGCAGCGGGTTGAAGTTCGACGGGAACTCCGTCAGGGCCAGCCGCAGATTGCCGCCTTGGCGCAGGTTCGCCACATCCTGTGGGTTGATGTCGTTGGTGCTGCCGACCTCGGCGTTACCGCCGGCCGAGGGGGCTTCCCGATCGCCGCCCGAACAGCCGGCCAGCGCGAGTGCGGTGATCGCCGTGACGACGGCGAACCGCTGGAGCTTGAACACCTTCAACCCGTTCATTCCGTCGATGCTAGAGGCAGCTACCCCTCGGATGCGGCAATACCTAACCGGCGGCGGGCCCGGGGTGCGGTCTGGCCTGCGGCACCGCGGCCAGCAACCGGCGGGTGTACGCGTGCTGCGGATCGGTGAACACCGCGTCACCGGAGCCTTGTTCGACCACCGCGCCCTTGTACATCACGGCGACGTCGTGGGCCAGGTGCTTGACCACCGACAGGTCATGGGACACGAACAGATAGGCCAGGCCGAACCGGTCCTGCAGATCCAGCAACAGGTTGATGATCCCGGCCTGAATCGAGACGTCCAGCGCGGAGACCGGTTCGTCGAGCGCGATGATCTTCGGCTGCAGGGCCAGTGCGCGGGCGATCCCGATGCGCTGTTTCTGGCCACCGGAGAACTCCGCCGGGTAGCGGCCGGCATCGGCGCGGCGCAGGCCCACCAGCTCGAGGAGTTCGGCCACCCGATCGTCGATACGGGGTTTGTCGAAACCGTTGGCCGCCAACGGCTCTGCCAACACGTCCGACACCGGTAACCGCGGGTCCAGCGAGGCCACCGGGTCCTGGAACACCACCTGCAGGTCGGTGCGCAGCCCCCGACGGGCCCTACGGTTCAGCGTGGCCACGTCGGACCCGAGCACCTCGATCGAACCAGATTGCGGCGCAGTCAGATTCAGGATCTGGTGCAGCGTGGTGGACTTGCCCGATCCGGATTCACCGACGATGCCGAGCGTGCGGCCGCTGTGCAAGTCGAAGCTGACCTTGTCGACGGCCCGGACCTCGCCGACCTGACGACGCAGCACCACACCTTTGGTCAGCTTGTAGGTCTTGGACAACTCGCGCACCCGCAGCACCACCGGGGCGTCGTCGCGCGGCGTGGGCGGTGGGGCCGCGTCGCTCACGTGGTAGATGTCGGCCGCGCTGCGGCCGGCGACCTGCTCGGTGCGGATGCAGGCGGCGTGGTGGTCGGGTGCCAGCTCGATGAGGTCGGGTTCTCCTGCCTCGCACTCATCGATCGCCAGCGGGCAGCGCGGCGCGAACGGGCAGCCGTGCGGTGTCGTGGTCAGCGACGGCGGTGCACCCGGGATCGGCACGAGCCGGGTGCCCTGCGGGGCGTCCAGACGGGGAACCGAACCGAGCAGCCCGACGGTGTAGGGCATCCGGGCCTGCTCGTACAGCCGGGCCACCGGGGCATCCTCGACGGCCCGGCCGGCGTACATCACCAGCGACCGGTCGGCGAACTCGGCCACGACGCCCAGGTCGTGGGTGATGATCAGCACCCCGGCCCCGGTGACGTCACGGGCGGTCTTGAGCACGTCGAGAATCTGCGCCTGCACCGTGACATCCAGCGCGGTGGTGGGCTCGTCGCAGATCAGCAGGTCGGGGTCGTTGGCGATGGCGATGGCGATGACCACGCGCTGGCGTTCCCCGCCGGAGAGCTCGTGCGGGAAGGCGCGGGCCCGCTGCTGGGGTTGGGCGATGCCGACCAGATCGAGGAGCTCGACCGCACGGCTGCGTGCCGCACGCCGGCTCAGGTCGCGGTTGTGGGTTTCGAGCGCCTCGGCGATCTGGTCGCCGACGGTGTAGACCGGCGTGAGCGCGGACATCGGATCCTGGAACACCGTGCCGATCGTGTTGCCGCGGACCTGTGACAGCTGGGCGTCGGAGCGCCCGAGCAGTTCCTCGCCGCGCAGCCGCACCGATCCGGAGACCTCGGCGAACTCGGGCAGCAGCCCGACGACAGCCATGGCGCCGGCCGATTTCCCGGCCCCGGATTCGCCCACCAGGGCGACCACTTCGCCGGCGTCGACGTGAAAGTTCAGCCCCCGCACCGCATGGACGGCACCGGTGTCGGTGGGGAAGTCCACCCGCAGATCGGATACTTCGAGCAGTCGGGTCATCGGCGTGACCTCCTGCGCCGCAGCCTGCCGCTGCCGGGATCGAGTGCGTCGCGCAAGCCGTCACCGACGAGGTTGGCGCACAGGATGATCAAAACCAGCACCCCGGCCGGGAACAGGAACACCCAGGGGAACGTGGTGGCGGATTTGGTGCCGTCGGCGATCAACGTGCCCAGCGAGACATCGGGCGCCTGGATGCCGAATCCCAGGAAGCTCAAACCGGTTTCGGCCAGGATCGCCAGACCGACGTTGAGTGCGGTGTCGATGATCAGGATCGAGGCCACGTTGGGCAGGATGTGGCGCACGATGATGCGCCGGTTGCTGACGCCCATATACCGGGCGGCCAACACGAATTCGCGTTCCCGCAGGCTCAGCGTCATCCCGCGCACGATGCGGGAGCTGATCATCCAGCTGAACGCCGAGAGCAACACGATCAGCCAGAACACCCGGTCCGACTGGCTCAATCGCGGCGTGACGATCGCGATCAGGATGAAGCTGGGTACCACCAGCAGCACGTCGACGATCCACATCAGGGTGCGGTCACGCCAGCCGCCGAAATACCCGGCGATCGAACCGACCGTGGCGGCGATGATGGTCGAGATGAACGCCACGCACACCCCGATCAGCATGGATTTCTGCATGCCGCGCAGGGTTTGGGCGAAGATGTCCTGCCCCAGGGCGTTGGTGCCGAACCAGTGGTCGAGTGACGGCGGGGTCTGCAGCGCGTAGTAGTCGAGATCGGAGTAGTTGTAGGGAAGCAGTGGCGGCACCGCGTAGCAGGCCACGAACATGACGATCAACAGGGCCAGCGAGATGACCGCGGGCCAGTTGCGCAGGAACCGGCGGAACACCAGGGTGCGCCGCGTGGCGAATTCCTCGGTGTGCAGTCCCGAACGGGCTGCGCTCGCCTCGCCGGTCGTGCCGGAAGTCTGTGTCATGTCACCCGCACCCTCGGGTCCAGTACCGCATAGATGACGTCGGAGAGCAGACCGGCGACCAGGATCACCGTGCCGGTGAACACCGTGATGGCCGCGATGATGTTGGTGTCCTGGGTGGCGATGCCCTGCACCACCCATTCGCCCATGCCGTGCCAGCCGAAGATCTTCTCGACGAACACCGAGCCGGTGACCAACCCGGCCACGCCGTAGGCGAACAGGGTGGCCATCGGGATGAGCGCGGTCCGCAGTCCATGTTTGAACAGGGCCCGGCGCCGGGTCAGGCCCTTGGCCCGCGCGGTGCGGATGAAGTCCTGCCCGAGGACATCGAGCATGGCGTTGCGTTGGTAGCGGCTGTAGCCGGCGATCGCCATCAGGGCCAGCGTGAGCGTCGGCAACACGAGGTGCTGCAATCGGTCGACGAACTGCGCCCACGGCCCGCCGACGGGCACCGGCGCCGTCTCCCCGGTGTACTCGAAGATCTGCACGCCCAGGATCGAATTCACGTTGAGCGCGGCCAGGATCAGCATGTTGGCGATCACGAACGACGGCGTGCTGATCACCAGCAGCGACAAGACGGTGATCACGCGGTCCGACAGCCGGTACTGGCGGATCGCGCCCCAGGCACCGACCACCACACCGATCACGGCGCCCGAGATGGCGCCGATGACCAGCAACCGCAGCGTCACGCCGATGCGCCGCCACAGTTCGTCGGCGACCGGCTGGCCGGTGACCGTGGTGCCGAAGTCGCCGCGAACCGCCCCGGCGGCCCAGTCCACATAGCGCAGCGGAATCGGCTTGTCGAGACCGAGCTCGGCGGCCTTCGCGTCGATCGTGGACTGCGGGGGCCGAGGGTTGCGCTGTTCCAGGCTGTCGAGGGGTTTGAAGTTCAGCGACGTCAGTGCGAACGTCAGGAACGAGGCCAGGGCCAGCAACACGATGTAGTTGAGCAGCCGGCGCGCCAGAAAGCGCGTCATCCGGTTGTCCCCGCCCACGGCTGCATGGCACACAGGGTAAAACAGCGAGCAGGCAAAGCCGGTCAGCGCCCGGCGGCGATTGGCAGCTGGTTCACATCGTGGGCATAGAAATCAGGCGTTCACTCAAATCCATGAAAGTCAGCGAACTCAAGGACATCAAGGTGATCGCTGCGGCTGCCGGTGGTGCGGCAGTGGTGGCTCTGGGCGTCTTCGGCGCGGTCACCGACATGCATGTGGGCGGCGATTCCGCCGCAGTGGCCTCGGGATCCCACATGAACCTGGGGCAGACCGTCACGGAGACGACGCCGCCGAGCGTGCCGGCGATCTCGATGGCGGTGCCTGCGCTCAAGGGCAACACTCCACCGCAAGGATTCGCCACGACGCATTGAGCGGTTTCAGCTTCGACCGGGACGGCTATCCGTCGTCTCGGAGGTGAGCTCATTGCGTAAAGCGAAGGAAAACAATCAACGAAATCTGAAGTTGGTCTCGGCCGGGGTCGGCGCGATCGGCGGGTTAGCCACCGTGGCGTTCGGCGTCGCGCTGGGCGGTGGCCTCACCGGGGCCCAGCACCGGGTCGAGCCGCCTGACATCACCACAGGACAGACCGTCACCCCGACCACGGCGCCGACGACTCCGGAGATTCCGAACGCCTCGCCGACGGTCTCGGCGACGACGCCGTCCGGGTTTGCCACACCGCACTGATCGACGCAGACTCCCGGATGCCGGACGGTGGCTTTCGGGTTTACCGGCCGCGCGCCTGCCGGTAGGTAAGTCGGTATGGCAGGACACGAACGCAGCAAGCGGACCAGGTACGCGATGGCCGGTGTGGGTGCGCTCGCACTCGCCGTGATGGGGGCATTCGGGGCGATGGTGACAGAGGCTCCGATCAGCGGTGCGGTGATCGGGCCGGTGATCGGGCCGAGGCCGGCCGCCTCCGTCGGCGAAACGGTAACGAAGTCAACGACTCCCAGCGAGCTGGAGACGTCGGTGGCCACTCCACCGGTGAAGGCGGAACCGCCCGACGGTTACGGCGGCTGACGGGTCGATTCGGCCGCGGTCGGGTCCGCGCGAGCGGCCCCCACGAGACGCCGTCGTCAACCCCGAATCCGGGCACAACCGTCGGTGCCCAGACCATGCGCGCCCGGCCCGGGCATGCCCGGCGGTGGCCCGCCCATCCCCGGCGGCCCGCCATGGTGCCCGGAACCGACCGCATCGGTCGCGGCGTAGACGGCGGCGCCGCCGAGCCCGGCGATTGCCGTGGCGATCCCGACCGCGGCGACGGTGTGACGCATGCTCATGTCTCCAACGGTGCAGATGGTGCCTGTGAGTCGACTGTGTAGTGGCTCTGTCCCGCATATGGGGCCGCAGATCGCGTTTCTTCACAGCCGGCGCATAGAAACGGCACAGGCTTGACCTATCGACGGGTCAGATAATGGACCGGTGAGCACTGTGACCAATGGGGCGACCAACGGGACCAATGGCACCGATTCCGACTCCGGGCGCGCCGTGATGCGTCGCGCCGACGGCAATCCGATCCAGGTCCTCGTGGTCGACGACGAGCCGGTGCTGGCCGAACTCGTGTCGATGGCCCTGCGCTACGAGGGCTGGGACATCGCCACGGCCGGCGACGGCGCCGGCGCGCTGGCCGCGGCCAAGGAAAACCCGCCCGACGTGGTCGTCCTCGACGTGATGCTGCCGGACATGAGTGGGCTCGACGTGCTGCGCAAACTGCGCGAACAGATCCCGGGCCTGCCGTTGTTGCTGCTCACCGCCAAGGATTCGGTCGAGGACCGCATCGCGGGGCTGACCGCAGGCGGTGACGACTACGTCACCAAACCGTTCAGCCTGGAGGAAGTGGTGTTGCGGTTGCGGGCGCTGCTGCGTCGCACCGGGGTCACCAGTGAGGACGGCGGCGCCAAGATCGTCGTCGGTGATCTGGTGCTCGACGAGGACAGCCACGAGGTGACCCGCGGCGGTGATCCGATCACCCTGACGGCCACCGAGTTCGAGCTGCTGCGCTTCATGATGCGCAACGCCAAACGGGTGCTGAGCAAGGCGCAGATTCTGGACCGGGTGTGGAGCTACGACTTCGGTGGCCGGTCCAACATCGTCGAACTCTATGTCTCGTATCTGCGCAAGAAGATCGACAGCGGACGCGACCCGATGATCCACACACTGCGTGGTGCGGGGTATGTCCTCCGGCCCGCCCGCTGAGGTGACGGCCGCGCCGACGAGCGCCACCCGGTGGTGGTCTCCGCGCACCTGGTCGCTGCGGGCTCGGCTGGTGGTCACCCAGGTGCTGTTGCTGGCCGTGGTGTGCGCCAGCATCGGAGTGGCCACAGAGTTTGCGCTGCAACGGTTTTTGATGAACCAGCTCGACGATCAACTGATCGAGGCGGGCCGGCGTTCGGCGGCGATCTTCGAACTCCCGCCCCCGCCGCCGGGAACTCCGCCACCGCCGGGGATGCGCCGTCATCACCGGGTTCCGTTCGACCCCGAGGAGGGGCCGGGTCCGGGATTTCTCAATGCGCCGGGGCAGGCCGCGCGCACGGTCGGGGCCGTGGTGTCACCGCACCGGCCGGTGGACGCCGGGGTGATCACCACCGAAGGTGAGCGGGTCGAGATCAGCGCGGCCGCGGCCGAACAGCTCGCGGCGATCCCGGCGACCCGGGTTCCCGAAACCGTGGACCTCGACGGGCTGGGGCGCTACCGGTTGATCGGCCTGCATCCGCGGCACAGCAACGTGGCGACCATCGTCACCGGCCTGCCGACGGCCGTCGTCGACGACACCCTGCTGTGGGTGCTCGGCATGTTCTGTGTGCTCGCGGCGATCGCGCTGATCGCCGCGACCACCGGCGGCATCCTGGTCATCCGGCGCCAACTCGCCCCGCTGTCGCGGGTTTCGGCGGCGGCCCGCGAGGTGGCCGATCTCGAGCTGGACCGCGGCGAGGTGAAGTTGCCGACGCCGATCGTGCCGGTCGATGAGGCCAGTGCTCACACCGAGGTGGGCCAGCTCGGCACGTCGTTGAACCGGATGCTCGACCGGATCGCCAGTGCGCTGTCGGCTCGGCACGCCAGCGAGACGCGGGTGCGGCAGTTCGTCGCCGACGCCAGCCACGAATTGCGGACACCGCTCGCGGCGATCCGCGGCTATACCGAACTGGCCCAACGCAAGCGGGATGACCTGCCCGCGGATGTGGCCCACGCGATGAACCGGGTCGAGTCCGAGACAGCACGGATGACCCAACTCGTCGAGGACATGTTGCTGCTGGCCCGCCTCGACGCCGGCCGGCCGCTCGAGCGCGACAGCGTCGATCTGTCCCGCCTGGTGGTCGACTCGGTCAGTGACGCCCACATCGCCGGTCCCGACCACCAGTGGGCACTGGACCTCCCCGACGATCCGGTGGTGGTCGACGGCGATGAGGCCCGACTGCATCAGGTGCTGGCGAACCTGCTGGCCAACGCACGCACCCACACCCCGGCGGGTACCTCGGTGACCGTGTCGCTGAGGTCTGACCCCGACACCGACGCGGATGCGGTATTGCTCACCGTCGCCGACGACGGTCCCGGCATACCGGCGTCGCTGGTGCCCGACGTGTTCGAGCGGTTTGCCCGCGGTGACTCTTCCCGGTCCCGCCGTGAGGGCAGCACCGGGCTGGGGCTGGCGATCGTGGCCGCGGTGGTCAAGGCGCACGGCGGCACCATCGCGGTGCACAGTGTCCCGGGATCAACCGAGTTCACGGTGCGATTGCCCCAGACCTGCTCACAGGTCTCGCACAGGACGGACAAATCGGGCACCTAGCGCGCGCCGCAACCATGAGAATGTGACCCTTGTTGCCGACGATCCCGCTGCCGACGTGCAGGACGCGGCACCCGATCAGCCGAAGCCCCGCAACTGGACCCCGATCGCCCGACGCTTCGCCCTCGGTGTCCTGTTGGCCGGCACCGCGGTGCTCTACCTGTGGAACCTGTCGAGCAGTGGCTGGGCGAATGCGTTCTACTCGGCCGCCGCGCAGGCCGGAGCGCAGAACTGGACCGCGATGCTCTTCGGGTCCAGTGACGCCGGAAACGCCATCACCGTGGACAAGACGCCCGCAGCGCTGTGGATCATCGATCTCTCGGTGCGCGCGTTCGGGCTGAGCCCCTGGAGCGTGTTGGTGCCCCAGGCGCTGATGGGGGTCGGGGCGGTCGGGGTGCTCTACGCCGCGGTGCGCCGGGCCGCCGGCACCGGGGCCGGATTGCTGGCCGGCACCGTTCTGGCCCTGACGCCGGTGGCGGCGTTGATCTTCCGCTTCAACAACCCCGACGCCCTCCTGGTGCTGCTGCTCGTCGTGGCGGCCTACTGCGTGCAGCGGGGAATCGAAAAGGACGCGAGCCGTTGGTGGTTCGTCGCCGCAGGGGTGGCCGTCGGCTTCGGATTCCTGGCCAAGATGCTGCAGGCATTCCTGGTGTTACCGGCGTTCGCCGCTGCGACGATGGTCGCCGGGGATCGTCGGTTGGGTCGCCGCGTGCTCGATCTCGTCACGGCCAGCGTGGCCATGGTGCTCAGCGGTGGCTGGTATCTGCTGTTGGTGGAACTCTGGCCGTCTTCGGCACGGCCCTACGTCGGCGGCTCACAGCACGACAGCATCGTCGAATTGGCCTTGGGCTACAACGGTCTGGGCCGGCTCACCGGGGAGGAGACGGGTGGGCTGGGCAACCTCAACTTCGACGTCGGGCCCGGCCGGTTGTTCGGGGCCCAGATGGGCGCCGACATCGCCTGGCTGCTGCCCGCTGCGCTGATCTGCCTGGCGGCCGGGCTCTACCTGAGCCGTCGCGCGCCCCGCACCGATACCACCCGTGCGGCGCTGATCCTGTGGGGCGGTTGGCTTGTGGTCACCGCAGTGGTGTTCAGCTTCATGAACGGCATCGTGCATCCGTATTACACCGTGGCGCTCGCGCCGGCGGTGGGCGCGGTGATCGGTATCGGTGCCACGCTGTTGTGGCGCCGGCGCCGCGACATCCGGGCCGCCACCGCGATGTCGGGTGCGGTGGCGGTGACTGCGATCCTGGCGGCCGTGCTGCTGGCCCGGGCCGACGACGAGTTCGCCTGGCTGCGTGCCGTCGTCGCGGTCGGCGGGCTGGGCGCCGCAGCGCTTCTGCTGCTGGTGAATTGGTTGAACCGGCCGATGGTGCGGACGACGGCGGCGTTGGCCATCGCCACATGTTTGGCCGGCCCGGCCGCATATTCGATCGCCACCGCGGCGAGTCCGCACAGCGGGGCCATCCCGTCCGTGGGGCCGTCTCGCGGCGGCGGTTTCGGGGGCATGTTCGCCGCACCCGAACCCGGGCCGTCACTGACGGCGGTCCTGTCGGCCGGGGCCGACCGATACCGATGGGCCGCGGCGGTCGTAGGGTCGTCGAACGCCGCGGGTTATCAGTTGGCCACCCGCGCACCGGTGATGGCCGTCGGCGGCTTCAACGGCACCGATCCGGCGCCCACCCTGGCGGAGTTCCAGCGATTCGTCGACGAGGGCGCGATCCACTTCTTCATCGAATCCCGCATCATGGCAGGCGGATTCGGCGGACACACGCCCAGCGGAAGCCGCTCGTCCATCGAGATCGACGAATGGGTGCAGGCCAACTTCCGTCCCGTCACGGTCGACGACGTGACGATCTACGACCTGACGCACCGTGCGGCGAAGACATAGCCGGCGCATAGCTTCGCCCCACTCAGATCACAACCCCGCGGAGAACGATGAAGTCATGACAACCTTGGTCCAAGAGCCCGAGCAGCGGTTCCAGTTCGCCTCGCGGCCGAACGCCGCGGCCCTCGCGCGGGCCGCCGGAGTGCCCGTGCTCGACGTCGTCGTCCCGGTGTACAACGAGCAAGCCGCACTGGCACATTCGGTGCGACGGTTGCACTGCTACCTCCGAGAGAATTTCGCCCTCCCGGCTCGCATCACCATCGCCGACAATGCCAGCACCGACGACACGCCGCGGATCGCCGCCGAACTGGCCGACGAACTCGACGACGTGCGGGTGGTCCGGTTGGAGGAGAAGGGTCGAGGCCGCGCCCTGCATGCGGTCTGGTCCACCTCGGACGCCCCGGTGCTGGCCTACATGGACGTCGACCTGTCCACCGATCTGGCCGCACTGGCCCCGCTCGTGGCGCCCCTGATCTCGGGACACTCCGACCTGGCCATCGGGACCCGGTTGGGCCGTGGCTCGCGGGTGGTCCGCGGGGCCAAGCGGGAGTTCATCTCACGGTGCTACAACCTGATCCTCAAATCGACTCTGGCGGCCCGCTTTTCGGATGCGCAGTGCGGGTTCAAGGCAATCCGTGCCGACGTCGCGCAGCGGCTGCTACCTCACGTCGCCGACACCGGATGGTTTTTCGACACCGAACTGCTGGTGCTGGCCGAACGCAGCGGCCTGCGAATCCACGAAGTGCCGGTGGACTGGGTGGACGATCCGGACAGCCGGGTCGACATCGTCGCCACCGCGACCGCCGATCTCAAAGGCATCGGCCGGTTGCTGCGCGGCTTCGCCAACGGCTCGATCCCGGTGAACACCATCGCCGCCCAGCTCGGATCGTCGCGTAAGTCCGCCGCCCCGAGTTCGTTGCTGCGCCAGGTGGTGCGTTTCGGGGCGGTCGGGGTGGTCTCCACGCTGGCCTACCTGTTGCTGTTCATCGCACTTCGGGCCGGTCTCGGTGCGCAGGCGGCCAACCTGGTCGCCCTGCTGGTGACGGCAGTCGGAAACACGGCGGCCAATCGGCGGTTCACCTTCGGCATCGCCGGAGCGGGCAACGTCACCCGGCATCACCTCGAGGGGCTCACGGTCTTCGCGATTGCGCTGGCCATCACCAGCGGATCGCTCGGGCTCCTGCATCTCGTGGCGCCCGTCCCGCACCGAGGTGTCGAACTCGCCGTCCTGGTGGCGGCAAACCTACTGGCCACGCTGGTGCGCTTCGTCCTGTTGCGGGGATGGGTATTCCATCCGGCGCGCACCCGACGCGGCACCGCACTGAACGGGAAGACAGGGATATGACAACCACCGTCGACGCGGCACCCGACGCCGCGGAATCCTCCGCAACCGCCCCGAACACCGTGACTGCGCGGTGGGTCCGGCCGTCCTATTGGGCGCTGCTGGCCGGCACCGCGGTGCTCTACCTGTGGGCGCTGGGCTCGTCGGGCTGGGCCAACAGTTACTACGCCGCGGCCGCCCAGGCCGGCACCCAGTCCTGGAAGGCCTGGCTGTTCGGCTCGCTGGATGCCGGCAACGCCATCACAGTGGACAAACCGCCTGCCGCGATGTGGGCCATGGGCTTGTCGGGACGGCTGTTCGGGTTCAACGAGTTCACCATGCTGTTGCCGCAGGCCCTGATGGGTGTGGGTGCGGTGGCCCTGCTTTATGCCACCGTGCGGCGCACCAGCGGAGCCGGGGCCGCCCTGATCGCCGGGTCGGCGCTGGCGCTGACGCCGGTGGCGGCCTCGATGTTCCGCTACAACAATCCCGATGCACTGTTGGTGCTGCTGCTCGTGCTGGCCGCCTACTTCATGGTGCGCGCCGTCGGCGCGGTGTCGGTGCGGGCGAGCACCGGATGGGTGGCGTTGGCCGGCTGCGCACTCGGTTTCGGGTTCCTGACCAAGATGCTGCAGGCCTTCCTGATCGTGCCGGGGCTGGCCCTGATGTTTCTGGTCGCCGCGCCCGCGGCCAGTGTGTGGAAACGGTTGGGCACCTTGCTGATCGGGGCCGCCGCGATGATCGTCTCGTCGGGTTGGTACATCGCACTGGTGGCATTGTGGCCGGCCGGCTCCCGGCCCTACATCGCCGGATCGACCGACAACAGCCTCCTGCAACTGGCCTTCGGGTACAACGGCTTACAACGCATCCTGGGACAGAACGGGCCGGGACCCGGTGGGCCCGGCCCCGGCCCGGGTGGACCCGGTCACGGTCCCGGCCGCGGCGCCAACCTGATGTTCGGCGGTGATCCGGGCATCGGCCGGATGTTCGGACTGTCCATGGGCACCGAGGTGTCGTGGTTGTTGCCCGCCGCGCTGATCGGTTTGGTGGCCGCGTTGTGGTTGACCCGCCGTAGCGCGCGGACCGCCGGTCTGCGGGCCGGCCTGCTGATGTGGGGCGGTTGGATGCTGGTCACGGCTGCGGTGTTCAGCTTCATGGACGGGATCATCCATCCCTATTACACCGTGGCGCTGGCGCCTGCCGTGGCAGCATTGGTGGGCATATCGGTGTCCGAATTGTGGCGCCGGCGCACAGGATTGGCGGCTCGGCTGGTCCTGGCGGTGATGCTGGCCGCCACCGGTGGCTGGGCGTTCGTGTTGCTGAACCGGACCCCGGACTGGCTGCCCGCGCTGCGCTGGATCGTGCTGATCGGTGCGGTGCTGACCGCGGTGGCACTGGTGCTCGCGGTCCACCGGCCGGGCAAATGGCCCGTGGCGGTGGCCCTGGCCGCTGTGCTCTTCGGCTTCGGTGCGACCGCGGCCTACACCATCGAGACCGTGGCGAAGGTGCACGGCGGTGGGCCCATGGCCACTTCGGGTCCGAACCGGGACTCCGGTTTCGGCGGACCAGGTGGACCGGGTGGGCCGGGTGGACCGGGTGGGCCGCCGCCTGGCTTCGGCCGAGCCGATGACCCGGCCCTGGCCGCGCTGATCGCCGGTGCCGACGGTCGTTGGGCCGCAGCGAGTGTGGGCTCGATGATGGTCAGCGACCTCGAACTCAAGACGGGGGAGTCGCTGATGGCGATCGGCGGATTCACCGGCAGCGACAACTCGCCGACATTGGCGCGGTTCCAGCAATACGTCGCCGACGGTCAGGTGCGGTACTTCCTGGACCGGCCCGAAGGCGGACGCGGCGGACCACCCCGCGAGGCCCGCGGCAGCGCCGGCCAGATCACCGCGTGGGTGAAGGAAAACTTCACCAAGACGATGGTCGGTGACACCCCGGTGTACGACCTGCGGGCACCGCTGAACTCAGCGTGATTCTGCTGCTGGCCCTCTCGTCTGCGCTTCGCTAGCGTCGGTTCATGTCTGTCACCGATCAGTACCTGGCCAACAACGAGGCCTACGCGAAGAGCTTCACCGGTCCGTTGCCGATGCCGCCGAGCAAGCACGTCGCAGTGGTGGCCTGCATGGACGCCCGCTTGGACGTGTACCGCATTCTCGGCCTGGGCGACGGTGAGGCACACGTCATCCGCAACGCCGGCGGCGTCATCACCGACGACGAGATCCGCTCACTGGCCATCAGTCAGCGGCTGCTGGGGACCAAGGAGATCATCCTGATCCACCACACCGACTGCGGCATGCTGACGTTCACCGATGACGGGTTCAAGCAGCAGATCCAGGACGACACCGGGATCAAGCCACAGTGGGCGGCCGAGGCGTTCGTCGACCTCGAGGAGGACGTGCGTCAGTCGTTGCGCCGGATCGAGGCCAGCCCGTTCGTCACCAGGCATGAATCGTTGCGCGGCTTCATCTTCGACGTCGCGACCGGCAGGCTCAACGAGGTCGCGCTCTAGAAATCGGCGCGGGCCAGGGCGGTCAACGCGTCGGCGGTGCGATCGCAGAACGCCTCCCGGTCGGCCAGGCCGCGCGTCATGGCCCGCACCACGGTGCTGGCCACCAGGAAATCGAACACCGCGTCCGCGCGGGCACCGTCACCGTCGAGCACGTCGACCATCAGGGCGCGCACGTCGTTCTCCGAGCGCAGCACCAACCGCTCGTAGCTCGTCTCGTCGAGGTGATAGGCGGCCAGCAGGCCGGGTAGGGCGGCCCGGGTGACCGGATTGGCCAGCCAGTCCAGGAACATCGCGACCCAGCCGCGAAGGTCGGTGCGCAGATCGCCGGTGGGGGCGGGGATCGGGATGGTCTCCGCGTGACCGAATGCGGCGTCTTCCACCAGCGCTTCCTTGGTCGGCCACCGCCGGTAGATGGTGGGTGCGCCCACTCCGGCCCGACGGGCCACCGCCAGCACCGTGGTGCCCTGATAGCCGGCCTCGACCAGCAACTCGCGCACAGCGGTCAGCACGGCGGCGTCCTTGGCCGGATCGCGGGGGCGCCCGGGTGCGGGGCCGGAACTGGTCACGACAAAAACCTACCGCTAGCGGGCGACACCTGTTACGTTACGACTCGTAACGTAATTACGGGAAGGATCGCCGATGCTCACCCCGCACGACGAATTGCTGTGCCACCAGCTGCCGACCACGTTCGACCATGTCTCCCAATCGGATCTGCGATGGACCGAACGCATCGTGATGTACGGCTTCGACCGCTCCGGGGAGATCAACGTGATGACCGGGCTGGCCCGCTATCCCAACTGCAATGTCACCGACGCCTACGCGATGATCACCACCGGCGACGGCAAGGCTCGGGTGGTGCGGATGTCCACGGAGCTCCATCCGGAATCCGGCGCGCTGGGCACCTATCGCGTCGGGCCGTTCACCTACCGCATCGAGGAACCGTTGCGCACCGTGCGGGCCGTCCTGGAACCGAACGAGCAGGGTGTCAGCCTGGACCTGCGGCTGCGCGGGCAGTTCCCGGCGTACGAACAGACCGCGGCATTCCACCGCAGCCGCGGCCGCGTCAACGAGGACGCCCGCCGGTTCTATCAGAACGGTGATCTGGAGGGCTGGATCGAGATCGACGGGCAGCGCATCGACATCGACTCCTCGCGTTGGTGGTTCGGCCGCGACCACTCCTGGGGTATCCGCAACGGACCCGGTGGCGGCAGCCTGCCCGAGGGTGCCAACCTGCAACCGCCGGAGATTCCCGACGGCGTTCTCTATTACATGGGGATCTTCGAATTCGACGACGAGCTGGTGCATTTCGCGCAACGCGAGACCAGCACCGGGGCACGCTGGCAGTTCGAGGGCGAGGTCCTCTATCCGCTACGCACCGGCCGCGTGGCCGACGGCATCATCGACGTCGAGCACGACTTGACGTTCCGCGACGATCTGCGCGTGATCAGTGGCGGCACGTTCACCGTGCACCGCGCCGACCGGACCACCAACACCATCGAGGTCACGCCGATCACCGATTTCTGGCCCGGGCTGGCCGGCTACGAGGAGGTCAACGGGTATGCCTCCGGACATTGGCGCGGAACGGATTTCATCGACGGATTCACCGCCGACATCACCGATCTCGACGTGGTCCGCCCGGTCAGCTTCCTGTCCGAGACGCTGTGCGAGGTCAAGATGGGAGATAAAACCGGACACGGCCTGGTCGAGATGGTGTTCGTCGGGGCCTATCCGCGATACGGATACACCGGATGGTGAGGCCGCCTGCCGACGACCTCCCGGCTGCCTTCGAAGCCATTGCCCGGCAACGGATTCCCGAGGCGTCCCGCGCCACGGTGGTCAACTGGACCCCGAGCCCGGCCGGGTTCTCCACCGAGACCTTCCTGTGCGATCTGCACGATCTGGACGACGGCAGCCGCCTGAGGCTGGTGTTCCGCCGGCCACCGGAATTCCAGATCCTGCCGGACTATGACCTGCGCCGGCAGTACCTGGTGATGGATCGCCTTGCGGCGTCACCGGTTCCGGTGCCTCGTGTTCGTTGGATCGACGCGGACGGCGAGGCGCTGGGTACCCAGTACCTGGTGATGGACCGCATCGACGACGTCGTCGGCGTCAGCGACATGCCGCCCTACCATCAGGCCGGCATCTTCGCCGAGACCGACGACGCCGGCCGCGCCAGGCTGTGGAACGGCTGCGTCGACATGATTGCGGCGGTACACCGCCTCGACCCGCAGCAGTACCGCCTCGGGTTCCTCGGTGACCCAACACCAGCTGCGCTCACGGAGTTCCTGCGCTACGCCATCGGCTGGGCCTACGGCGACAAGCCGATCCACCCGGTCTTCACCAAGGCGCTGAACTGGCTTCAGGCCCACGACTACACGCCGGAGCGGATCGGGCTGTGCTGGGGCGACGCCCGGATGTCGAACGTGCTGTACCGCCCGGACCTCACCCCGGCCGCGGCACTGGACTGGGAGATCGCCTACCTCGGCGACCCGGCCGCCGACCTCGCCTGGCTGTTGATGACCGACTGGATCAGCAGCCCGCTGCCCGACAACGCGTCGGCGCCCGGCACCCCGAGTCGGGCTGAAACCATCGACCGTTACGAGCATGCGGTGGGGCATCGGATCGGCAACATCGCGTTCGGCGACGTCACCGCCCCGCTTTTGCTGGCGGTCGCGATGGTCCGGCTCAACCGCCGGTTCGACATCCCCGGGATGGACCTGGCCGATGTCTGCGCCCGCCGCCTCGAGGTCGTGCTCGGCAGCTGACCCTGGCCGCGGGGCTGAACTAGATTGCCCCCGATGCGCTCGATTCCGGTAGCCGAGAACCCACCGTTCCCACGCGGTATGGCGCTGGTGGTCGCCGGTGCGCTGTTCATGGAGATTCTCGACGCCACGATCATCGCGCCGACCATCCCGCTGATCGCCGCGTCGTTCGGCGTCGCGGCGATCGACGTCAACGTGGCGATCTCGGCGTACCTGGTCACGGTTGCGGTGCTGATCCCGGCGACCGGGTGGCTGGCCGACCGGTTCGGCACCCGGCGGGTGTTTCTCGGCGCGATCGTGGTGTTCACGGTCGCCTCGGTCGGCTGCGCGCTGAGCACATCGCTGCCAATGCTCGTGCTCATGCGGGTGTTGCAGGGGATGGGCGGGGCCATGATGGTGCCGGTCGGGCGGCTGGCGGTGCTGCGCCACAGCAGCAAGTCCGATCTGGTGCGGGCGATCGCACTGCTGACCTGGCCGGCCTTGACCGCACCGGTGCTGGCGCCGGTGCTGGGCGGGGCGATCGCGACGCTGGGCAGCTGGCGGTGGATCTTCGCGATCAACATTCCGATCGGCCTGATCGGAATTGCCTTCGCGCTCAAATACGTTCACGGCGGCCCGCAATCCCAGGCCCGATCGCTGGACTGGCCGGGGCTGCTGCTACTCGGCTCGGGGATAGCTGGAGCCCTGATCGCCCTGGAGCACATCCGGGTTTCCGGGACGCAGTGGGCACTGGTCGCCGGGTGCGGTGCCGCGGCGGTACTCCTGCTCGGCGCGGCGCTCTGGCGACTGCTCACCGCGCCGGCGCCGCTGATGCAGCTACGGGTGCTCCGCGTGCACACCCTGGGAATCACCGTGCTGGCCGGATCGCTCTACCGCATGGTGATCACCGCGGTGCCGTTCCTGCTGCCGCTGCAGTTCCAGCTGGAGTTCGGCTGGACTCCACTGGCCGCGGGGGTCATGGTGGCCGCCCTGTTCGCCGGCAATCTGACCATCAAACCGGCCACCACGCCGCTGATGCGCCGGTTCGGCATCCGCGGTGTTCTGTTGGTCAACGGGGTGGCCTCGGTGGGGTGTTTCGGCCTGCTGGCCGCTCTGCGTCCCGGGCTGCCGGTGGTGGTGATGGCCGTTGTGCTGTATCTCAGCGGCGCGCTGCGATCGATCGGCTTCACCGCGTACAACAGCCTGGCGTTCTCCGATGTCGACGGTGACGAGTTGACGCACGCCAACACGCTCAACGCCTCGGTTCAGGAATTGGCGGCCGGACTCGGCGTCGCCGTGGCGGCACTGCTGCTCGGCCAGCTCACCTCATATTCGTGGACGTACCTGGTGCTGGGGGCGTTGCTGGCGCTGACCCTGATCGCCACCGTGCGACTGCCGCATCGGGCGGCGGCCCACGTCAGCGGGCACCGAGGCTGAAGTATCCGGCCTCGACATCGGGCTGGCTCGGCATTGACACCGCGTCGCCGGGGCGGATAGATTCCGGACTATGCTTGCAATTCTGGCCATTCCTACCAACTTAATGGGGAAGCGATGACCACCGCGCAAAAGTCAGACGCCGGCCGCGCCGGGCACTACGAGCTGAGCCACCTGCGGTCGCTGGAGGCCGAGGCCATCCACATCATCCGTGAGGTCGCCGCGGAGTTCGAGAAGCCGGTGCTGCTGTTCTCCGGCGGCAAGGACTCGATCGTCATGCTGCACCTGGCGGTCAAGGCGTTCGCGCCGGGCCGGCTGCCGTTCCCGGTCATGCACGTCGACACCGGCCACAACTTCGACGAGGTCTACCAGGCTCGCGACGAGCTCGTCGAGCACTACGGTGCGCGCCTGGTCGTCGCCAAGGTGCAGGACGACATCGATGCCGGCCGCGTGGTGGAGACCATCCCGTCGCGCAACCCGATCCAGACCGTCACCCTGCTGCGCGGCATCCGGGAGAACAAGTTCGACGCCGCCTTCGGTGGGGCCCGGCGCGACGAGGAGAAGGCCCGCGCCAAGGAGCGCGTGTTCTCCTTCCGCGATGAGTTCGGTCAGTGGGATCCCAAGGCGCAGCGCCCCGAACTGTGGAACCTGTACAACGGGCGGCATCACAAGGGCGAGCACATCCGGGCCTTCCCGATCTCCAACTGGACCGAGTTCGACATCTGGTCCTACATCGGCGCCGAGAAGATCAAGCTGCCCTCCATCTACTACGCGCACCAGCGCAAGGTTTTCGAGCGCGACGGCATGCTGCTGGCGGTGCACAAGTACATGCAGCCCCGTAAGGATGAACCGGTGATCGAGAAGACCGTGCGATTCCGCACCGTCGGTGACGTGACCTGCACCGGCTGCGTCGAATCAACGGCCGCAACGGTTTCCGAGGTCATCGCCGAGACCGCGGTGTCCCGGCTCACCGAGCGCGGCGCCACCCGCGCCGACGACCGGATCTCCGAGGCCGGCATGGAAGATCGCAAGCGCGAGGGGTATTTCTGATGAGCACACTGCTTCGCATTGCCACGGCGGGTTCCGTCGACGACGGCAAGTCCACGCTGATCGGCCGGTTGCTGTTCGACTCCAAGGCCGTCATGGAGGATCAGCTGGCCGCCGTCGAGCGGACCTCCAAGGAACGCGGTCACGACTACACCGACCTGGCTCTGGTCACCGACGGCCTGCGCGCCGAGCGGGAACAGGGCATCACGATCGACGTGGCCTACCGCTATTTCGCCACGGCCAAGCGGAAATTCATCATCGCCGACACCCCGGGGCACATCCAGTACACCCGCAACATGGTGACCGGAGCCTCCACCGCACAGCTGGTCATCGTGCTCGTCGATGCGCGCCACGGCCTGCTCGAGCAGTCGCGCCGCCACGCATTCCTGGCCTCGCTGCTCGGCATCCAGCACATCGTGCTGGCCGTGAACAAGATGGACCTGATCGACTGGGACCAGGAACGTTTCGAGGCGATCCGCGACGAGTTCCACGCATTCGCCGCCCGGTTGGACGTGCACGACGTGACGACGATCCCGCTGTCGGCTCTCAACGGCGACAACGTGGTGACCAAATCCGATGTCACGCCCTGGTACGAGGGGCCGTCGCTGCTGAGTCATCTCGAAGACGTCTACATCGCCGGTGACCGCAACCTGGTCGACGTGCGTTTTCCGGTGCAGTACGTAATCCGGCCGCAGACCCACGAGCACGCCGACCACCGCAGCTACGCCGGCACCGTCGCCAGCGGCGTGCTGCGCGCCGGTGACGACGTGATCGTGCTGCCGGCCGGAAAGCCGACCCGCATCACCGAGATCCACGGCCCCAGCGGCGTCGTCGAAGAGGCCTTCCCGCCGATGGCTGTGTCGATCAGCCTGTCCGACGACATCGACATCTCGCGCGGCGACATGATCGCCCGGCCCAACAACCAGCCCCGGATCACCCAGGAGTTCGACGCCACGGTGTGCTGGATGGCCGACGAATCCTCGCTGGAACCCGGCCGCGAGTACCTGATCAAGCACACCACCCGGACCACCCGGGCCAGGGTCACTGGCCTGGATTACCGGCTGGACGTCAACAGCCTGCACCGGGACAAATCGGCCAGCGCGCTCAAACTCAATGAGCTGGGCCGTATTTCACTGCGGACGCAGAGCCCGTTGCTGCTCGACGAGTACAGCCGCAATGCGGCCACCGGCTCGTTCATCCTGATCGACCCCAACACCAACGGCACCGTGGGTGCGGGCATGGTGTTGCGCGACACCCGCAACGAGTCGGCCAGCCCTAACACGGTGCGCCACGCGTCGCTGGTCTCGGCGGGCGAGCGGCTCAGCCGCGGCCGCACCGTGTGGTTCACCGGCCTGTCCGGCTCGGGCAAGTCCTCGGTGGCGGTGCTGGTGGAGCAGAAGCTGATCGAAAAAGGTTTCCCCGCTTACGTTCTGGACGGAGACAACCTGCGACACGGACTCAACGCCGATCTGGGCTTCTCGATGGCCGACCGGGCCGAGAACCAGCGCAGGCTCGCCCACATCGCCGCGATCCTCGCCGATTCCGGGCAGATCGTTCTGGTGCCGGCGATCAGCCCGCTCGAAGAGCACCGCGCGCTGGCGCGGCAGGTGACCACCGACGCGGGCCTGGACTTCTTCGAGGTGTTCTGTGATACCCCGCTGGAAGACTGCGAACGTCGCGACCCCAAGGGCCTGTACGCCAAGGCCCGCGCCGGTGAGATCACGCACTTCACCGGAATCGACAGCCCGTACCAGCGACCGAAGAACCCGGATCTGCGGCTCACGCCCGAACGCAGCACCGATGAACTGGCCGACATGGTGATCGAGCTGTTGGGATTGCCGGGGTGAACGATCACGAGCTCGCCGCCCGGCTCGCCACCAAGGCCGGGGATCTGCTGCTCGATGTCCGTGCCGACTTCGCCGACGCGCCAGCTGCCGAGCGAAAAGCCGCCGGAGACAAGCAGTCCCACGAGTTCCTGATGGCCGAACTGGCGAGGCTGGTTCCTGGTGACTCGGTGTTGTCCGAGGAGGCAACGGCCGATGAGCGGTCGGACCCGGCCCGGTTGAGCGCCGAGCGGGTCTGGATCGTCGACCCGCTCGACGGCACCCGCGAGTTCTCCGAACTCGGCCGCGACGATTGGGCCGTGCACGTGGCGCTGTGGCAGGCCGCGGAACTCGTGGCCGGGGCGGTCGCACTGCCGGCACAGAACACCACGCTGTCCACCCCCGAGGTGGCCGCGCCGCGGCCCTTCGACGGTCCGCCACGGGTCGTGGTGTCGCGTACCCGCCCGCCCGCCGTCGCGTTGGCGGTGCGCGAGGCGCTCGACGGAACTCTGGTGGAAATGGGTTCGGCGGGCGCCAAAGTCGCGGCGGTGATCCGTGGAGTGGCCGATGTGTACGTGCACGCCGGTGGTCAGTACGAATGGGATTCGGCCGCACCCGTGGCGGTGGCGCGGGCGGCCGGCCTGCACACCTCGCGCATCGACGGCTCTGCGCTGGTCTACAACTCGGCGGACCCGACCCTGCCCGATCTGATCGTGTGCCGTCCCGAACTGGCCGACCGGGTACTGGCGGTCACCGCGGGATAGGTCTCCCGGATCGCTGCCTACACCGGTGGTTTCGGCATGTCCGGTGGCGGCTCGTCGCCGACGCCGGGGCAGGCGACGATCAGATCGTGGCCGATGGTCATCGAGTCCTGGAGCCCGCCGACGTAATCGCGATCAGGGAAACCATTCGGCGGGGCACTCGGACTTGGGACGCTCGGTGTGGTAGCTCCACACGACCATCGGAGCCGCGATGAGGGCCGCGATGGGCAGCAGAATCACGAACGTGAACTTGGCCTTGGACCAATCCCGGACCGCCATGGTCGGAGCTTATGTCGGGGCTCATGTCGGGGCTCATGTCGGGGCTCGTGCCCGGGCGGCATCAAACCGCGTCCGGGCCGGCGATTGTCGAGCTGGCAGAATCTGAGGGCATGCGGATGTCGGCGAAGGCGGAGTATGCCGTCCGCGCCATGGTTCAGCTCGCCACGGTTGCCGACGGTGAGCTGGTCAAAACCGATGACCTGGCCAAGGCACAAGGTATCCCGGCGCAGTTTCTCGTCGACATCCTCTCGGCATTGCGTACCGATCGACTGGTCCGCAGCCATCGCGGCCGCGACGGTGGTTACGAGCTGGCGCGCCCGGCCGGCGAGATCAGCATTGCCGACGTATTGCGTTGTATCGACGGACCGCTGGCCAGCGTGCGCGATATCGGGTTGGGCGACCTGCCGTATTCGGGCCCGACGGCCGCGCTGACCGATGTCTGGCGGGCCCTGCGGGCCAGCATGCGCTCGGTGTTGGAGGAAACCAGCCTGGCCGACGTGGCGGCCGGCGCCCTGCCTGGTCACGTCGACACGTTGGCAAATGCGTACCGCGATCAGGAACACGAGCGCGGGCACCGTTAGTTGGCGGTCGGTGGTGGTGGTTCGAAGGGTTGGTACCACCACCAGTCGGCCCGTTCCCCGGTGGGCCCGCGGTACGGCGGTACTGCCGGTGCCGGCGTGGTGGGTGGACGGGCCAGCGACCGGGAGTGCAGTTCGCGGCCGCGGTCATCGGTGACGCGGAGTTGATCGGCGGGGCCGGTGATGGTGATCAGGCCGTGGTGATGGGCCCGGTGATGGTAGGGACACACCAGCACCAGATTCCACAGTTCGGTCGGGCCACCGTTCTCCCAATGTTGAATGTGGTGAGCATGTAAGCCGCGGGTGGCCCCGCAGCCGGGGACCACACAGCAGCGGTCACGATGCTCCAAGGCGCGGCGTAGCCGTCGGCTGATGGTGCGCGTCGTGCGGCCGGCACCGATCGGCTGGCCATGGCGTTGCAACCACACCTCACAGGTGGCATCGCAGAGCAGGTATTGGCGTTCCTCATCGGTCAGCAGCGGACCCAGGTGCAGCCAGGCAAAGGGCTTGTCGGCATCGGCATGAACGATGACGCTGGTGTGCTGCCCGTGCGGGCGGGCGGCCACCTCGGTGTCCCAGCCGGCGGTGATCAGACTCATGAACGCATCGACATTGTTGGGAAACGGCGGCGCGGAATCCGAGATCACCTCGCCGGTGTCGGTGTCGATCTCGTGGTTGCGTTTCCAGTCGGCGACGAGCGCATCGTGGTGTGCGGCCCGGGCGGCATCGAATTTCGCCGCTTCCACGCGGGGCAGCCGGATCCTGTAGGTGGTGTAGCCGTCCTCGCCCTCGGTTCGGGTGAACGACCGCTGCGGTTCGGGTTTCGGCGTCGGTTCGGGGTGCGGTTCGAGTTTGACCGCGGTGCGCAGCTGGCTCACGGTGGCGTTCTCGGCCAGTTCCAGATGATGCTCATCAGAACCGGCCGCCGCGCCCTTGGCCAGCACCCCGACCTGATCCAGCGACAGCCGACCTTCGCGCAGCGCCTCGGTGCAGCGGGGGAATTCGGATGAGCGGCGGGCCACCGCGGTCAGCGTGTCGGCGTTGGCCGGTGAGATACCGGTTTTCCACGCCACCAACGCGGGGATCGACCGGGCTCCGGTGATCCCGCCCAACTCGTCGCGATCGATCTCGGCCACGATGTCCACGATGCGCCCGTCGATGGCATTGCGCTGTCCACAAAGCTGGGACAACTCGTCGAACAACACCTCGAGACGCTCACGGGGCGGGACCCGCTCGTCCGAAGAAGCTGTCACCGAGGACATGACGCCATCATCACACCGACCACCGACAAAAAATCGCGCCGCGACGCCGAGCTCGTCAGCCCCCGTACGGCCGGGTGATGATCTCCAAGGCATGGCCGGAGGGATCGCGGAAGTACACCCCGCGGCCGCCGTCGTGGTGGTTGATCTCGCCGGGGTGCTGACCGTGCGGGTCGGCCCAGTGCTGGATGCCCCGCTGTTCGATCTTGCCGTAGATCGCGTCGAACTCATCCTCGGAGATCAGGAATGCGTAATGCTGTACCGCGATCTCGGCATCTGGCGGCGCCTGGGCGTAGTCCAGGCTGACCCCGTGATTGAGCGTCACGGCGAGAAACGGCCCGAACTCCTGGGCATCCGGCAGTCCGAACAACTCGGTGAAGAAGTCGGCGGAGGCCTGCCGATCCTTGGCGGCGACGATGGTGTGGTTGAACGTGATGGCCATATCGGTCCAGTAAACCGCTGGACGCGCGGTACCGGCAACGGTGCAGGATGGGGGACATGCCCAGCCCTCAGATTCTGGCCGGCCCACGGGTGCGGTTGCGCCCGCCGGTCGTCGAGGACGCGGAGGCTCTGTACGCCGAGATCGCCTCCGACGGCGAGGTGACGCGGTATCTGTCCTGGCGACCGCATTCGGGGGTGGCCGAAACACGTCGCGTCATCACCACATTGTTCAACGTCGGTGACGAGTTGACCTGGCTGGTCGAGATCGATGGCGACGTGCGGGGCTGTGCGCCTTCCGGCGCCTACAGCCGTACTCGGTGGAGGTCGGCTACTGCTTGGCCCGGTCGTGGTGGGGGCGTGGCCTGATGTCGGAAGCAGTTTCGTTGATGTTGGCCGAGGTACAGGCCGACCCGACGGTGTACCGGGTGTCGGCCTACTGCCATGTGGACAACGCCGGCTCGGCCGCGGTGCTGCGGCGGTGTGGTTTGTCACTGGAGGGAAGGCTGGCGCGCTACGGGATGTTTCCCAATCTGAGTGACGAGCCCCAGGACGTGTTGTTGTTCGGAAAGGCGGTGCGGTGATGGGCACATTCGATATTCGTGGGCTGCGGCATCCGGTGATCGTGGCGCCGATGGCCGGTGGGCCCTCGACACCGGAACTGGCCGCCGCCGGTAGCGCTGCGGGTGGCCTCGGATTCGTTGCGGCAGGGTATCTGAGCGCCGACACGCTGGCTGACCGGATCACCGCCGCACGCGGTTTGACCACCGAGCCGCTGGGGGTGAATCTCTTTGCGCCCCAACCCAGTGCGGGGACACCCGAGCAGATCGAGGCCTACGCTGCAGACTTGGCCGCAGAAGCCCGACGTTACGGGGTGGCGCTCGGCGAACCCCGTTACGACGACGATGGGTGGGCCGCCAAACTCGACGTGGTGCTCGACCTGCGTCCCGAGGTCGTGTCATTCACGTTCGGTTTGCCGAGCGAGGCGGAGATCGCCCGGTTGCGCGGCGCGGGCATCACCACGGTCGGCACCGTGACGACGGTGGACGAGGCTCGCCTGGCGGTGAGCCGCGGGCTCGATTCACTTGTCGTACAGGGCCCCGCAGCCGGCGGCCACCGCGGGACGTTCGACCCGGCCGCGGCCCCGGCGAGCCAACCGCTGGACGAGCTGTTGGCCCAGGTGCTGGCGGCCGTCGAGGTGCCGGTCGGAGCGGCCGGGGGATTGATCAGCGCCGACGATGTCGCAGGTGTCCTGGCGGCCGGTGCTGCGGCGGCGCAACTGGGCACCGCCTTTCTGCTGGCTGACGAATCGGGCAGCAGCCCGGTGCACCGTGCGGCGTTGCAGAGTCCGGAGTTCACCGAAACCGTGGTCACCCGAAGCTTTTCCGGCCGCTATGCCCGTGGGTTGCGCAACCGCTTCGTCATCGAGCACGACGCGCAGGCCCCGCTGGGCTATCCCGAGATCCATTACCTCACCAGCCCGGTGCGCAAGGCCTCCGTGGCAGCCGGGGATCCGCAGGCCACCAACGTCTGGGCCGGCACCGGCTGGCGCAGCGCCCGCACCGGGTCGGTGGCCGAGATCATCGCCGCCCTGACCCCGAACCGCTGACCCCGGACCTTGAGCAGCTCACCGCTCGGCTGGGTTCACCCGCTCCACCACGACATCGCCGTCATTGGAGCGTGCGGTGACCTCGGCGACCGCCGTGGCGGGGTCCGTCGTCTCCGAAACCCGCACCTGTGTCGAAGAATCGGACTGGGCGTGCACCAGATACGGTCCGCGCTCGGGCAGCCCGATCACCACGTCACCGTTGCGGCTGACGGCATCGACCCGCCGGGGTGCGGCTTCGCGAAAGTCCACGGCGATGTCGCCGTCGGAGGTGGTGGCACTGAACTGCTCGGTGACGGCGACGGGGGTGCGCGAGACGATATCGCCGTTCACCGTGTGGATCTCGACACGGCGGGCCGCGCCGTCGAGGATGATCGCGCCTTCGTCGGTGCGAGCGATCAACTCGTCGACATCGGCATGCGAGAACAACGCACCGATCTCCTGTTCGGTGTGCACGCTCAATCGCCTGGCCTGCTCCGGTGGCAGAGCAATCGTGATCTCACCGCCGCGGGCCCATTCCAGCACCGGAGACGGTGTGCCTTCGATCGAGATACGGGTCTCGTCACCGTCGGTGGTGGTCTGGAGCCGGTGCTCGCCGCTGCGGGCGGTGTTCACCAGACGCAAATCCGCAGTGGCCGACCGAGTTTCGCGGTCCGCGCTGATACGGATGGCGATCGGGATGCGGTCCGTGTCGATCACCAGCGATCGCATCGTGGTGGGCAGGGCGCGGTGATCGGTGACGACACGGACGTTGCTGACGCCCCAGGCCGCCACGCCGAGCGCCGCTACGGTGCCGGCCACCAAGAGGACGGTTACGGCGATCAGGGTCACGCGGAACGCGGTGCGCCCACCGGGACTCAACTGTGGCGGCGGGTTGACCGGCGGCGGGGTGGCGATGGTGGTCACGATGAAGGTCCTTCCCGGTACGGATGTTCGGTCTAGGTCTCGAGATAGCGCAGCACCGCCAGCACGCGGCGGTTCTCGCTCTCGTCAGGAGCGAGATCGAATTTCGTGAAGATCGAGGCGATGTGCTTTTCGGCCGAGCCGATCGAGATGTGCAGCGCGGTGGCGATCGCCGAGTTGGTCTTGCCCTCGGCCATCAGCTGCACGACCTCACGCTCGCGAGGGGTGAGCTGGTCCAGGGCGCTGCGTTTGGCCGAACGTACCAAGATCTGTGACACCACCTCGGGATCGAGCACCGTGCCCCCGCTGCCGACCACCTCCACGGCGTCGAGGAACGCCGGCACGTCGGCCACGCGGTCTTTCAGGAGGTAGCCGAAACCTTTTGTGTCCGAGGCGATCAAGTCGGCGGCATATCGCTCTTCGACGTAGTGTGACAACACCAGCACGGGGGATTCCGGGTTCTGGCTGCGCAGCAGGGCCGCGGCGCGGATGCCCTCGTCGGTGAAGGTCGGGGGCATCCGGACGTCGAGGATGGCCAGGTCGGGGCGATGTTCGTTGACCAGGCGCAGCAGATCGGTGGCGTCTGGGACACCGGCCACCACCTCGTGCCCGGCGTCGGCCAGGATCCGCTCGATGCCGGCCCGCAACAGTGCCGAGTCCTCGGCGATTATGACGCGCATGGCAGCACCGCCGTGACGATCGTCGGGCCCGTCGCGGGGCTTGACACCTCGAAGGTCCCGCCGGCGGCGCGGACGCGTTCATCGAGCCCACGCAGGCCGGTGGCGTTGTCACCGGTGTCGACGGCCGCGCCGCCCCGACCGTCGTCGAACACCGAGACGTGCAGCACGTCGGCGGCCTCGTCGAACCGGACGGTGACCACCGCCTGTGCGGCCGCGGCGTGTTTGGCGACGTTGGTCAACGCCTCGGCGACCACGAAGTACGCCACCGATTCCACTTCGTCGGGCAACCGGCGGGGCAGGTCGATGTGCAATGTGGTTGGCACCCCCGAGGTTTCGGACCGCTGCACGACCGCCGACAGCGCGGCGTCCAGACCGCGGTCCGACAGGATGGTGGGGGCGATGCCGCGTACCACGTTGCGCAGTTCGACGAGAGCACTCTTGGCCTCGTCATGGGCCTCGGCGATCAGCGCCTTGGCCGCCGGTGGATCAGAGTCGAGCTTTGTCTGCGCCAACCCGATCGTCATCGCCAGGGAAACCAGCCGCGGTTGCACGCTGTCATGAAGATCGCGCTCGATGCGGTGTCGTTCGGTCTGTGCCGAGGACACCGCGCCTTGGCGCGCGTCGGCGAGTGCGCTCACCTGGTGCTGCAGCGCAGCGGTCGGCGACGGCGCCAACAGCCATCGGTCGATCGCGGCGTCCACGGCCGGGGCGAACACCACGATGGCCGCCGCGGCGACGATGGCCACGAGCGCCAGCAGCCACGCGATCGGCGGTGAGACGAAGCTCAACCCGGCATCCACATCGCTCTGGCGGATCGCCACGGAGGTGGCCGGCGCGGCGAACGCGAACACCAGCAACGCCAACGCGACGCCGGTGGCCAGCATGTCGTAAAGCATGCGCAGGTAGTGGTGGCAGACGCCTTTCCAGAACCGGGCGCCGCTGATGTCGAGCCACAGCTGATGCGCCCAGCCCTGAAAACCGTCGTGCGGCGACAGGCGGCGCGGGGGGATGCCGATCCCCAGACCGAAGACCGCCTCGCTGCGGATGCGCTCGAACCACTCGACGCCGCGCATCAGATAGACGAACACGACCGCGGCGAGCAGAAATCCGATCACCGAGGGAATCGAGGAGACCCCGATGACCATGATGGACAACGGGATCCAGAACCACACCAGCGCCACCGCGGCACCGGTGATCATCGACGCGGTCGGGACCACGCCGAGGTGGCGCGTCCTCGGCGCCGGCGGTGCGGGGGCGGGCAGGGCGGTTTCGCTCATTGCGACCATGCCTTCAACCTACGAAGTTGCGCGCTCCGGCGACACAGCGTTTACCCGAGAACCAGGCGGGGGTTTACCCCCGGTGTTTCCTGGCGCACGTTATTTCGGTGCGGTGAGCTCCAACGCGATCCTGTCCGGGTCGCGGAACTCCAGGATGTAGGAGGGTCCGATGTCCTTGACGGGTTCGTGCGCGATACCCAGATCGTCGAGATGCTGTGCGGCATCGTTGAGTTCCTGGAGGCTTTTGAGCCGGAAGGCCAAGTGATCCAGCCCGGTTCGGTTCTCGTCGAAGTCATCGCGGCCGACGGGGCGCAGGCCGATCAAGGTTCCTCCGGCGTCGTAGATCACGCCACCGAACAGGAAGCTCAACCGGTTGCGGGTGGTGGCATCGGCGTCGTGCGGCAGCTCGATGAGAACAGGCCAGCCGAAGACGCTTTCGTAGAACTGCCGGGACCGCTCGATGTCGGTGACCGTGAGCCGCACATGCGCGACCGAGGATGTGGTGATGGCCATGGCTTCATGCTGCCACCTCGACGTGCCAGAATCTTTTGCGTGCGTGTGGGAATGACGATGCCGGTCATGGAACCTCGGTTGGATGCGACGACGCTGCGGTCCTGGGCGCACCTCATCGACGGCGGTCCGTTCTCGTCGCTGTGCTGGGGTGAACGCATTGCGTTCGACAACCCCGACAGCCTGACCCTGTTGGGTGCCCTGGCGGCGTGGACTGACCGGGTGCGGCTGGTCACCACCGTGATCGTGCCTCAGCTGCACGATCCCGTGCTGCTGGCAAAAGGCCTGGCCACCGGCGATCTGCTCAGCGGCGGGCGGTTGACGGTCGGCATCGGTGTCGGCGGCCGCCACGAGGACTATCACGCAGTCGGAGCCGATCCGGCCTCCCAGACGCGCCGTGGCATGGCCGAGCGGGTGGCGGTGATGAAGCGGGTGTGGGCCGGTGAGAAGGTCACCGAATCGGTGCTTCCGGTCGGGCCGCCACCGGTGCAGGCCGGCGGTCCGCCCCTGCACGTCGGCACGATCGGTCCCAAGACCGTGCGCGACGCGGCCGCGTGGGCCGACGGGGTGGCCGGCACGACCCTGGATCTGGATCTGACCCGTCAAGCCGAACTGTTCGACATCGCCCGCACCGCCTGGGCCGAGGCCGGTAAACCCAAGCCGCACCTGGCCACGTCGTTCTGGTTCGCGCTCGGCGAACCGGAGGCGGCCCGTGCCCAGGTGCACCGTCACCTGCGTCGGTACATGAACTGGATTCCGGCCGAGTACGTCGATGCGATGGCGCCGATGACCGGCTGGGCGGGTAGCGAAGAGCAACTGGTCGAGGTACTCGGCAAGTTCGAGGACATCGGCACCGACGAGGTGCACCTGATCCCGACCAGCTCCGACATCGACCAGTTGCGTCGGGTGGCCGAGGTGGTGAAGGTCTTCGGCTAGGCGTGCCGGTCGTCGACATCCAGCAAAAAGTGATCAAGATCATGCCAGCACGTACGGCGTTGTCTGGATCTCTCGGGCAACAGGCGTCGGAAGCGTCGATCGGTAGGCCGGTATCCGCGGCGGGCTCGCCGGCCCGACGGCTGAGAACGTCCTGTTACCAGGCCCAGTAGCAGTTGGTGGGTTAGCTGTTCACCCGGTGGTTGTCCACTGTTCGGCTTCGGCGGACGGGCTGTCTCAGCACGCAGGTGCGCGGTGGCGGGTGGCACCGAGCCGCGCCCGCTACAGCAAACCCCACCAGGGGTGGGACGAAGTCGGCGGGCAGCCCAGTTTCGGTCTAGCGTGTGCCTGGGCTCGTCGTCAGACGGCACCGGTACAACACAGTTGGGGACATCATGATCCAGAAGAGTTTGATCGCCACCACCCTTGCCGCGGGCGCCGTCGGTGCCGCGCTGGCGCTGTCCGCGCCGGCCTCGGCCGATTCGAAGGGCAACAGCACCGTCGGGTGCTCGCCGTGTGACCGGGTGTCCTCGGCGATCACTGATGCCGTCACCGACGCCGCCACGGGCGCCGTCACCGGTGATGTGGCTCTGCCCGAAAGTCCCATCGTGGACAAGTGGACGAACTTTCCGGGTGAGACGGCGGAGAAGTGGACCGGCTTCCCGGGCAAGACGGCGGAGAAGTGGGCGACGTTCCCCGGCAAGACGGCCGAGAAGTGGGGAGGCTTCCCGGGCAAGGTCCTCAAGAAGTGGACCGGCCTGGGCTGATTCCCGGCCGCACGGTCGCCTGCACCCTGACCAGCTGAGGGAATTAGCTGGAATTTCGGTGATCGTAACTGTTCTCGCGAGCGCAGCTCACCCTTTGAAATGGACGCGGCCCGATCCACCGATCAAAGGAGCTCGCCCCCATGGCTGCGCCCGCGAGGCAGTTGCACCTCAGCGCATTCCTGCGCAACATCGGCCAGCACGAGGCGGCCTGGCGGCTGCCGGAAACCGATCTGTCGGGCGTCACCGACATCGGGCACTACATCGAGCTGGCCCGCATCGCCGAGCGCGGCCGGTTTGACGCCGTCTTCTTCGCCGACCATCCGGTACTCAAGGGGCAGACCGAGTTTCGCCCGTTCGACGCCCTCGACCCGGTCACCCTCGTGGCAGCGCTGTCCGGAGCCACCACCAATGTGGGGCTGATCGCCACGGCGTCAACCACCTACAACGACCCGTATGGTCTGGCGCGGCGGT
>NZ_LZJD01000076.1:0-44169 GCF_001666875.1 Mycobacterium sp. E802 | reverse complement strand
AACCATATGGGCCCGAACGGCTTTCGGGGTGATCCCCAGATCTAACTCGCCCTGGGTGTCATCGGCCAGCAGCCGGCGGGCCTCCTCGATGAGCAGACCCAACTCGGCGTCATCACGCGCAGAGCCCACATGACGAACAATCCGGCGGCGCCCGTCCACGGATTCGGCGATCTGGACTGCCGTCGCGCCCGAGGCCGTGCGCACTCGCCGAATCCAGACCATCCAGGCAGCCTACTGATCCAAATTAGTGCCTAGCGGGTGCACTAAGCTAAGGCATCACCGCAGGTCAACGCGCCGCCGCTCTCGAAAACAGGCCAAAGTGACCCAACTCGGGTGAGCCCGGCGACCGCCCCGAGGAGACATACGCGCGCGTCGCTCACGAAATATTCCGAGCGGCGCGAAACGTAACCGTCGCAAACCCCGCGTGGATGGGCGATCAGGAGCCGCG
The DNA here is from genome assembly GCF_001666875.1 of Mycobacterium sp. E802. NCBI lineage: Bacteria > Bacillati > Actinomycetota > Actinomycetes > Mycobacteriales > Mycobacteriaceae > Mycobacterium > Mycobacterium sp. E802. Next base: position 43,721 of record NZ_LZJD01000076.1, on the reverse strand, counting down.
TGCGCTGTTCCGTGCATTCGACAAGTACTACTGGTGGATCGGCGGCGGGCACGGCGCCACCTCGCCCCAGGTGAAAAACCCTTGGGCCGTAGTCGACAAACTCGGTCTCGAACGGTCATAAGCATTCGAGAACATCGGCGCCAGAACCGCTTCTGGGTGGCAGGCGCATAATTCGGATTAGGTGGATAAGGATGTCCCGACGTCGGTGCATAATCCGACCGAGACAAACACCGGACAGAGACAGAAAGGCCGGAACTTTGCGTCCACCAAACCCGAGCGCGGTCACCTGGGACTGTCCCGAGTGCGGCCGGCGCACCCGCGCGAATCGGCGCGCGGGCCTGGCCTACGCACACACGAAGTCGGATTCCACCGCACTCTGCCCCATGTCATCGCAACCCGCCGTCGAGCCCGACTCGGTGGATGGTCCCGTCTTCCTCGGGAACGTTGTCGAAGAGAAGGCATCCAGGACTTATCGCCAAGCGCCACTCGATGACGCCCCGAGTGTGAGCGTCACGACCTTCTCCGGTGGTCTGCCAAACAGCAACCGCAGGCGACACTAGCTTCGGGGGCTCGCAGGGTGCTGCGGCCGTCGACACCCAGCGCTCAGCCGAGTCGGGAGCGCCCCGACACACCCACAGGGCCCGGTGTCGTAGCCGTCGCACTGGAAGTCCCGATGAGGAGCTAACGCCGGCCCTGCCTATACCCGTGGCGCGACCTCACTTCGGGGAGTTACGCAACCAGATCCCCGAATAGGATCTAGCACCCATCAGCGGACCAACGGACACCAAAACACAAAGGTCACGGACCCGAATGGGTTCGTGACCTTTGTGCCTGGAGTTCGTAGAACTCCTCTCTGTGGGCGAAGGGGGACTTGAACCCCCACGTCCCGAAGGACACTGGCACCTGAAGCCAGCGCGTCTGCCATTCCGCCACTCGCCCGAATGACCGAGGCAGCGTAACACTGCGGGCGCGTGGTTCCCAAACCGTGCGATCAGAGCCCCGATCGGTGGTCCCTGGAATCCCCAGAAAATCCTTAACCTCATCTAGATCAGGTCACTGACCAGCGTCGATCTGATTCTCAGAGTTCTGTTGGTCCCGCATTTGGGTACCTGGCCGATACCATGCTTGTGAGCAGTGTGGCCAGAGCGACACGCGGGAGCACGGGTGACCGTGCCGAGACGACGAACGACAACGAGTAAAGGCGGGCGGTGACATGGGTCTTGTCGACCGCATCGAACGCAAACTCGAGTCGACTGTCGGTGATGCGTTCGCCCGGGTCTTCGGCGGCTCGATCGTGCCCCAGGAAGTAGAGACGGCGTTGTGCCGGGAAGCCGAGTCCCGAGCCCGTACGGTGGCCGGTGGACAAGTTTTGGCCCCGAACGACTACGTAATTACGCTCAGTGGCACTGACTATCAAAAGGTGAGCGCCGATACTGACCTGACCGCGACCACGTTCGCCAAACATCTGGGGGGATTCATCCGTGACCAGGGATGGCAAACGTATGGTGATGTGGTCGTCAGATTCGAACAATCACCGAATTTGCACACCGGACAGTTCCGCGCCCGTGGCGCGGTCAACCCCGATTCGACCGCTGGCGAATCCGCGCGAGCCCAAGGCGACCATGCGTTCACCGCAGAATCAGGAGAACCACCTATGACCGATAACCCGAATTACCGCGGCGGCCAGGGACAGGGGCGCCCCGGCGACGACTACTACGACGACCGCTACGGGCACCCCCAGGACGATCCGCGCGGCGGCGGTCAGTACCCACCCGATCAGGGCGGCGGCTACCCCCCGCAGGACCAGGGCGGCTACCCGCCGCAGCGTGGCGGTTACCCCGAGCGCGGCGGCTACCCCGACCAGGGTGGTTACCCGGACCAGGGCGGATACCCCGATCAAGGTGGATACCCGGACCAGGGCGGCTACGGCGCGCCTCCGCAGTCCTACGAGCAGCAGCGTCCGCCGGCCGGTTACGGCGGCCAGCAGGGCGGCTATGACCGCGGCTACGGCGGACAGCCCGGCGGCGGCTACGGCCAGCCGGGGCCGGGCGGTCAACCCGGCTACGGCGGCGGCGCCCCGGATTACGACTACGGACGTCAGGACCCCCGCCAGGGCGGTGGCTATCCCGAGCAGGGCGGCTACCCGGAGCAGGGCGGCGGCTACGGCGGCGGCCAGGGCTACGGACGTCAGGAGTACGGCCAGCCGCAGCAGGACTACGGGCGCGGCTACGCCGAACCGCAGCAGGGCGGTTACCCCGACCAGGGTTACGGCGCCGAGCCGGGATATGGCGAGCCGGCCGGATACGGCGGCGGCGGTGACTACGGCGCACCGGCCGGGCAGGGCGGTTACGGCGGCGGGTACGGCGGTGGCGACTATGCCGCCGGCGGCGCCACCGTCACCCTTCAGCTCGACGACGGCAGTGGCCGCACCTACCAGCTGCGCGAAGGCGCCAACGTGATCGGCCGCGGTCAGGACGCCCAGTTCCGGCTGCCCGACACCGGGGTGTCGCGACGGCACTTGGAGATTCGGTGGGACGGGCAGGTCGCGTTGCTGTCCGACCTCAACTCCACCAACGGCACCACGGTGAACAACGCACCTGTGCAGGAGTGGCAGCTGGCCGACGGCGACGTGATCCGGCTGGGCCATTCCGAGATCATCGTGCGCGTGCACTGAGCGTCTGAGAACCGGACACACCGGAGTGGCAAGCACCCCGCTTCGCCCTCACGGCTATCGCCGTCCAAGTATCGTGACGTTGCCGACGGTAGCTGAGCAGTACCAGTGGGGCGGATACGGAGAGGACGTCAGATGCAGGGGTTAGTGCTGCAACTGACGCGTGTCGGTTTCCTCCTGCTGCTGTGGCTGTTCATCTGGTCGGTGCTGCGTATCCTGCGAACCGATATCTACGCGCCGACCGGTGCGGTGATGGTGCGCCGGGGTCTGGCCCTTCGCGGTTCCTTGCTGCCGAATCGGGACCGACGCCATATCGCGCGGCAATTGGTGGTCACCGAAGGCGCACTGGCCGGCACCCGCATCACCCTGGGCACACAGCCGGTGCTGATCGGCCGTGCCGACGACTCCACTTTGGTGCTCACCGATGATTACGCGTCGACGCGCCACGCCCGGCTCTCGCCACGAGGATCGGAGTGGTACGTCGAGGACCTAGGATCGACCAACGGCACATACCTTGACAGGGCGAAGGTGACAACAGCGGTAAGGGTTTCCATCGGAACGCCGGTTCGAATCGGCAAGACGGTAATCGAGTTGCGCCCGTGACGCGCACGCGAGGAGCGCGAGGAGCACTATGACCCTCGTACTCCGATATGCCGCGCGCAGTGATCGCGGGCTGGTTCGCGCCAACAACGAGGACTCGGTGTACGCCGGGGCTCGACTCCTGGCCTTGGCCGACGGCATGGGTGGCCATGCCGCAGGCGAGGTGGCCTCACAGTTGGTCATCGCAGCGCTCGCGCATCTCGACGACGACGAACCCGGTGGGGACCTGCTCAGCAAGCTCGATGCCGCCGTCGGCCAGGGCAACTCCGCCATCGCGGCGCATGTAGAAGCCGATCCGGAACTCGACGGGATGGGCACGACGCTCACCGCGATCCTGTTCGCCGGCAACCGGCTGGGCCTGGTCCACATCGGCGACTCCCGGGGCTACCTGCTCCGCGACGGTGAACTGACCCAGATCACCAAGGACGACACGTTCGTCCAGACGTTGGTCGACGAAGGCCGGATCACCGCCGAGGAGGCCCACAGCCATCCGCAGCGCTCACTGATCATGCGGGCGCTGACCGGCCACGAGGTCGAGCCGACCCTGATCATGCGCGAGGCCAAGGCCGGCGACCGTTACCTGCTGTGTTCGGACGGTCTGTCCGATCCGGTCAGCCAGGAGACCATCCACGAGGCCCTGCAGATCGAGGACGTCGCCGAGAGCGCCGACCGGCTGATCGAGTTGGCACTGCGCGGCGGCGGCCCGGACAACGTCACGGTGGTGGTCGCCGACGTCGTCGACTACGACTACGGGCAGACCCAACCGATCCTGGCCGGCGCGGTGTCGGGGAATGACGATCAGAGCGCTCCGCCGGACACGGCCGCCGGACGGGCCTCGGCCTTCAATCCCCGGCGCAACGAACCAAAGCGTGTGGTTCCGCAACCGGCCGAGCCCGACCGCAGGCCACGCTCGCGGCGCCGGATCCTCATCGCCGTCGTGCTCCTCGTGCTGGTGATCCTGGCCGGGTTGGCGATCGGCCGGGAGATCATCCGCAACAACTACTACGTCGCCGCACATGACGGCACGGTGTCGATCATGCGCGGTGTGCAGGGCTCGTTTCTGGGGGTCTCGCTCCAGGAGCCCTACCGCCTGGGTTGCCTCAACGACCGCAACGAACTGTCGTTGATCGGCGCCGACGAAGACCAGAACCGCCGTGACTGCCGGTTGATGGCGGTGGACGACATGCGTCCCTCCGAACGCGCTCAGGTCGTGGCCGGCCTGCCCGGCGGTTCCCTGGACGACGCGTTCGAACAGATCAGCTCACTGGCCCGCAGTTCCGTGCTGCCCGTCTGCGCCCCACGTACCGCCACCACGACGTCCAAACCGTCACCGACGCCGTCGCCGAGCCCGAGTCCGACCACCACGGCCACGCCGGGGCCGGTCCCCGGCGCCGAGTCACCGGCCCCCGAAACGTCCGCGCCGCCGTCGCCCACGCCCGGCGCCCCGGCTCCGACGTCGGGCGCTCCGCTGCCGTCGCCCACGCCGCCGCCCACCGTCACCGCACTGCCTCCCCCACCACCAGAACCGGGGACGAACTGCCGAGCGGTGTCATGACAACTCAACCCCAGTCGCCGGTTACCGTCATGCCGCCGCTACCCAATCGGCGCAACGCGGAACTGCTGCTTCTGGGGTTCGCGACCCTGATCACCACCGTCGCGCTACTGATCGTCGAGGCCAACCAGGAACAGGGCCTGAGCTGGGATCTGGCTCGCTACGTCATCGTTTTCGCGGCCCTGATGGGCGCGGCGCATCTGGCGATCCGACGCTTCGCACCGTACGCCGACCCGCTGCTGCTGCCCGTGGTGGCCGTGCTCAACGGACTCGGGTTGGTGATGATCCACCGACTGGACCTGGCCAAGGGCCAGCTGACCTCAGATGAGTTGGGCGGCACGGCCAACCAGCAGATGATGTGGACCCTGGTCGGCGTCATCGGGTTCTCGATCGTGGTGGCGGTGCTGGCCGACCACCGCATGCTGGCCCGCTATGGATACATCTGCGCGCTGACCGGCCTTGTGCTGCTTGTCATTCCGGCGCTGCTGCCAGCGAGATACTCCGAACAGTACGGCGCCAAGATCTGGATCCAGTTCCCCGGCTTCTCGATTCAGCCCGCCGAATTCTCCAAGATCCTGCTGCTCATCTTCTTCGCCGCGGTGTTGGTGGCCAAGCGGGATCTGTTCACCAGCGCCGGAAAGCACTTCCTCGGCCTGGATCTGCCCCGGCCCCGGGACCTCGCTCCGCTGCTGCTGGCGTGGGCGGCCTCGGTGGGCGTGATGGTGTTCGAAAAGGATTTGGGCACCTCACTTCTGCTGTACGCGTCGTTTCTGGTTCTGGTCTACGTGGCAACCGAGCGGCTCAGCTGGGTGGTCATCGGGCTGGCCCTGTTCGCGGCCGGAAGCGTTGTGGCATACCAGGTTTTCGGTCATGTCCGGGTGCGGGTGGAAACGTGGCTCGATCCGTTCGCCGACCCTGAGGGCGCCGGCTACCAGATGGTGCAGTCGCTGTTCAGTTTCGCCACCGGCGGCATCTTCGGCACTGGCCTCGGCAACGGCCAGCCCGGGACCGTGCCCGCTGCGGCCACCGACTTCATCATCGCCGCGATCGGCGAGGAACTCGGGTTGGTCGGGCTAGCAGGCGTTCTCATGCTCTACACGATCTTCATCATCCGCGGCATGCGCACCGCGATCGCCGTTCGCGACAGCTTCGGCAAGCTGCTGGCCGCCGGGCTGGCGGCCACCCTGGCCATCCAGCTGTTCATCGTCGTCGGCGGTGTCACCAAGCTGATCCCGCTGACCGGGTTGACGACACCGTGGATGTCCTACGGCGGATCCTCGCTGCTGGCCAACTACATCCTGCTGGCCATCCTGGTGCGCATCTCCCATGCGGCCCGTCGGCCGATCACCACCACCCCGGCACCTAACCCCACCCCGATCGCCGCGGCCAGCACCGAGGTGATCGAGAAGGTATGAACACCTCGCTGCGCAGGGTGGCAGTCACGATCATGGTGCTGATCGTGCTGCTGCTGGCCAATGCCACGATCACCCAGGTGTTCACCGCCGACGGGTTGCGGGCCGACCCACGCAACCAGCGGGTGCTGCTCGACGAGTATTCGCGTCAACGTGGCCAGATCACCGCGGGCGGCCAGTTGCTGGCCTACTCGGTGGCCACCGACGGCCGATTCCGCTTCCTGCGCGTCTATCCCAATCCCGAGGTGTACGCCCCGGTGACCGGGTTCTACTCGCTGGGTTACTCCAGCACGGGACTGGAGCGGGCCGAGGACACGATTCTCAACGGCTCCGACGAGCGGCTGTTCGGCCGCCGCCTGGCCGATTTCTTCACCGGCCGCGACCCTCGCGGCGGCAATGTCGACACCACGATCAAGCCGCAGGTGCAGCAGGCCGCGTGGGATGCGCTGCAGAAAGGCTGTGACGGCCCCTGCAAGGGCTCGGTGGTGGCGCTTGAGCCCTCGACCGGCAAGATCCTGGCCATGGCGTCGGCTCCGTCATATGACCCCAACCTGCTGGCCACGCACGATCTCGCCGCCCAGAGTCAGGCCTGGCAGCAGTTGCGCGACGACGAACAATCGCCCCTGCTGAACCGGGCGATATCGGAGACCTACCCACCGGGTTCGACGTTCAAGGTGATCACCACCGCGGCGGCGCTGCAGTCCGGGGCCACCCCCGACACGCAGCTCACCGCGGCACCGCGGATTCCGCTGCCGGACAGCACCGCGACGCTGGAGAACTTCGGTGGCTCATCCTGCGGCGGCGGGCCCACCGCCACGCTGCGTGAGGCGTTCGCCAGATCGTGCAACACCGCGTTCGTCGAGCTGGGATTGAACACCGGTGCCGACAAGCTCAAGGCCACCGCCCAGGCGTTCGGTCTGGACGAACCGCCGGCACCGATTCCGTTGCAGGTGGCCGAGTCCACGACGGGTCCCATCGCCGACGGTGCCGCACTCGGCATGTCCAGCATCGGGCAGCGCGACGTCGCCCTGACTCCGTTGCAGAACGCGCAGGTCGCCGCGACCATCGCCAATGACGGCATCGCGATGCGCCCGTATCTTGTGGATAGCCTCAAAGGGCCCGACCTGACCACAATCGCCACCACTGCGCCCGCCCAAGAGCGCCGGGCGGTGTCACCCCAGGTCGCGGCTACACTTACGGACTTGATGGTCGCCGCCGAGCAGGTGACTCAGCAGAAGGGAGCCATCGCCGGCGTGCAGATCGCTTCGAAGACCGGTACGGCAGAGCACGGGACGGACCCCCGTAACACTCCGCCGCATGCCTGGTACATCGCATTCGCACCGGCCTCCGACCCCAAGGTCGCGGTCTCGGTGTTGATCGAGGACGGTGGGGACCGGTTGTCGGCCACCGGCGGCGCACTCGCCGCCCCGATCGGACGCGCCACGATTGCGGCGGCGCTGCGGGAGGGTTCATGAGTCCGCGAAGGCGACCCGGAGTGAGGATCGCAGCGAGGGACGAGCGAGGACCGGAGCGACTGGGAGTCGAGCCGTGAGCCCCCGCGTCGGAGTCACGCTGTCCGGGCGGTACCGGCTGCAGCGGCTGATCGCCACCGGCGGCATGGGTCAGGTCTGGGAGGCCGTGGACTCGCGGCTGGGCCGGCGCGTCGCGGTCAAGGTGCTCAAGGCCGAGTTCTCCACCGACGCCGAGTTCGTCGAGCGGTTCCGCGCCGAGGCCCGCACCGTGGCCATGCTCAACCACCCCGGCATCGCCAGCGTCTACGACTACGGCGAGACCGAGCTGGACGGTGAGGGCCGTACCGCCTACCTGGTGATGGAGCTGATCAACGGCGAGCCGCTGAACTCGGTGCTCAAGCGCACCGGCCGGCTGTCGTTGCGTCATGCCCTGGACATGCTCGAGCAGACCGGCCGGGCCCTGCAGGTGGCGCACACCGCGGGTCTGGTGCACCGCGACGTCAAGCCCGGCAACATCCTGATCACCCCGACCGGCCAGGTGAAGCTCACCGACTTCGGTATCGCCAAGGCCGTCGACGCCGCCCCGGTCACCCAGACCGGCATGGTGATGGGCACCGCCCAGTACATCGCGCCCGAACAGGCCCTCGGTCACGACGCCACCGCGGCCAGTGACGTGTACTCATTGGGAGTCGTTGGCTACGAATCGGTTTCGGGCAAGCGGCCGTTCACCGGTGACGGTGCGCTGACCGTGGCGATGAAACACATCAAGGAAACCCCGCCACCGCTGCCCGCCGATCTGCCGCCCAATGTGCGTGAGCTGATCGAGATCACCCTGGTGAAGAACCCCGGGATGCGGTACAAGTCCGGTGGTCCGTTCGCCGACGCGGTCGCCGCGGTGCGCTCGGGCCGTCGACCGCCCCGACCCAACCAGGCCCCGACGCTGGGACGGGCGGCTCCGGCCGCCGTGCCCTCGGCCGCCCAGGCCCGCGCCGCGGCCGATCTGACCGGCCGGACACCGATGACGGCCACCCGGGCCCGGCCGACCACCGCCGCCCACCGCCCGGCGCCACCGCCGCGGCGCACGTTCTCGTCGGGGCAGCGGGCCCTGCTGTGGGCCGCCGGCGTGCTCGGCGCGCTGGCGATCGTCATTGCCATCCTGATCGTGCTCAACGCGCAGGACCGCAAGGATCAACAACAGTCGCCGCCGCCCACGGTCACCGACACCGTGACCGAGACGACGCCCTACCAGACCCCGGCAGCGCTGCCGGATCTGGCCTTTCACGTGATCATGCCCAGCGACGCCGGGGCGCTCGCCCAGGGTGTCCCCAAGGCACCAGAACAGATACTGCGATGACGACGCCTCAGCACCTCTCCGACCGATATGAACTCGGTGAAATCCTCGGCTTCGGCGGCATGTCCGAAGTCCATATCGCGCGCGATACGCGATTGCACCGCGATGTCGCCGTCAAGGTGCTGCGCGCCGATCTGGCCCGCGACCCCAGCTTTTACCTGAGGTTCCGCCGGGAGGCGCAGAACGCCGCGGCGCTCAACCATCCCGCGATCGTGGCGGTGTACGACACCGGTGAGGCCGAGACGCCGAACGGGCCGCTGCCCTACATCGTCATGGAGTACGTCGACGGTGTGACGCTGCGCGACATCGTGCACAGCGAGGGCCCGATCCCGCCCAAGCGCGCCATCGAGATCATCGCCGACGCCTGCCAGGCCCTGAACTTCAGCCACCAGCACGGCATCGTGCACCGTGACGTCAAGCCGGCCAACATCATGATCAGCAAGAACAACGCTGTGAAGGTGATGGACTTCGGTATCGCCCGCGCCCTGGCCGACACCGGCAACAGCGTCACGCAGACCGCCGCGGTGATCGGCACCGCCCAGTACCTCTCACCCGAGCAGGCCCGCGGCGAGACCGTCGACGCGCGCTCCGACGTCTACTCACTGGGCTGCGTTCTCTACGAAATCCTCACCGGCGAACCACCTTTCATCGGTGATTCGCCGGTTGCGGTGGCCTACCAACATGTCCGTGAGGATCCGATCCCGCCGTCGCATCGGCACACCGGCATCTCACCCGAACTCGACGCCGTGGTGCTCAAGGCCCTGGCCAAGAACCCGGACAACCGCTACCAGACCGCGGCCGAGATGCGCACCGACCTGATCCGCGTGCACAGCGGTGAGGCCCCCGAGGCGCCCAAGGTGCTCACCGAGTCCGAGCGGACCTCGATGCTCAACTCCGGGCCGATGCTGGCCCACCCCGGTGGCGCCCCCACCCAGAACCTCGTGGTGCCGCGTCCGGCGGACCGCAATGCCTCGGTGGCCCGCTGGCTCATCGCGGTGGCGGTGCTGGCGGTGCTGACCGTGGTGGTGACCGTCGCGATCAACATGTTCGACGGCGCGCCGCGTGACGTGCAGGTGCCCGATGTCAGCGGTCAGCGTTCGGCCGATGCCATCGCCGCGCTGCAGAACCGTGGCTTCAAAACGCGCACCGAGCCCAAGACGGACAACAAGGTGCCGCCCGAGTACGTGATCGGCACCGAGCCGTCGGCCAACAGCATGGCGGCCGCCGGTGACGAGATCACCGTCAATGTCTCCGCGGGGCCCGAGCAGCGGGTGATCCCGGATGTCGCCGGCCTGACCCCGTCACAGGCCCGGCAGAAGCTCAAGGACGCCGGCTTCGAGAAGGTCAAGGAGTCGGCGAGCCCCTCGACACCGGAGCAGAAGGGCCGCGTGTTGGCCACCAACCCGCCGGCCAACCAGACCGCCGGTGTCATCTACGAGGTGACGCTCGTGGTGGGTTCGGGTCCGGAAGACACCGCGGTGCCCGACTGCAAGGGCCAGAGCGTCGACGTGTGCAAGCAGATCCTGACCGCGTCGGGCTTCACCAACACCGTGGTCATCGATATCGACCACACCGCACCCGCCGGACAGGTCGTCGACACCGAGCCGACCGCCGGGACGTCGGTGCCCAAGGACACCCCGATCCAGATCCATGTCTCCAAGGGCAACCAGTTCGTGATGCCCAACCTGGTGGGCCAGTTCTGGGACGACGTCTACCCGCGCCTGACCGCGCTGGGTTGGACCGGGGTGCTGGACAAGGGCCCGGACGTGCGCGACAGCGGTCAGCGCACGAACGCCGTGGTCACCCAGAGCCCGGCACCGGGCACGGGGGTGAACCGCGACGCACGGATCACGCTGAGCTTCGCGTCGTAGCCGCCGCTACGGCGCGAGCCACCTCGGCCTCCAGGGATGCCACCAACTGTTCGGCCGGGGCGGCACCGCAGACGCCCAGCCAGTTGGCCAGCATCCGGTGACCGCCCTCGGTGAGGATCGACTCCGGATGGAACTGCACCCCGTGGATCGGCAGCTGGGTGTGGCGCACCGCCATGATCACACCGCTGTCGGTCTGCCCGATGACCTCGAGCTCGGCCGGCACCGTGTCGGGCAGGATCGTCAGCGAGTGGTAGCGGGTCGCGGTGAACGGATCCGGCAGTCCCTTGAGCACACCGACGTCGTCGTGGTGTACGACGCTGGTCTTGCCGTGCAACAACTCTGGGGCTCGGTCGACGGTGGCGCCGAACGCGACGCCGATGGCCTGGTGACCGAGGCAGACGCCGAGTAGGGGAGTGGCGGCCGCGGCGCAGGCTCGAACCAGGGGAATCGTGGCGCCTGCGCGTTCGGGGGTGCCCGGTCCGGGGCTCAGCAGCACGCCGTCGAATTCGGCGGCCACCGTGGCCAGGTCGGCTTCGGTGGCCAACCGTGGGTCGTCGTTACGCCAGACGCGTACGTCCACCCCGAGCTGGCCCAGGTACTGGACCAGGTTGAACACGAAGCTGTCATAGTTGTCGACGACCAGAACCTGCATCGGCCCAGGTTACCGGCTCAAACAACCGGCTTAATACCCGACAGGTCCCGCGGGTTTCGCATATCGCATCCGCAGCGGCTCGGTATGCCCGGCGAGCTCGACCTCGGCCCGGGGTTCTTCCAGATAGCCGAGGCCGAACCGCATCACGTACTGCTTGTAGAGATTCACCAGCGGCGCACCGGCCAGCGCGGCCTGCATGGCCGGGACGTCCCCGATCGCGGTGATGACGTAGGGCGGGCTGTACGTGCGGCCGTTGAGCAACAGGGTGTTGCCCACGCAGCGTGGGGCCGAGGTGGCGATGATGCGCTGATCCTGCATCTGAATGCCCTCGGCGCCGGCACTCCACAGGGCGTTGAGGACCGCCTGGATGTCCTGCTGGTGCACCACCAGGTCGTCGGGAGCAGCGTCGCGGGGGAAGCGCCCCTCGGCGTCGCGCTGGGCGTCGTTGAGGGTGACCACCAGACCTGGCCCGCGCATCGGCACCACCCCGGCGTCGACGGCCAACTCGGCAGACCGTTTGGTGATCGCTGTGAGTGCCGCGTGCGAGCTGGGGGATCCGCCGTGATGGCTCTCGATCTCGGTGGACAGCCCATCGCGCTGGGCGGTCAACCGGTCGACCGACTGTTGCGCCTCACGGACCAGGTCGACGAGCCGGGGAGAATCGCTGCGCCGGATCTCATCGCCACCGGAGACGCCGTGCGTGGCCGCCAGCAGCAGGCCGGCGAACAGGCAGACCACCGGCACGCCGTAGCGCCACCGGGACCGATCAGGTTGGTCCATCGCTGTCTCTCCTCGACGTGCAGCTACGTTAGGCTCGTGAGGCATCCTGCCTCATCGTCGCACCGTGTGACGCCGACAGTCGCGAAGGTACCCATGCCCAAGTCCAAAGTCCGCAAAAAGAACGATTTCACCATCAAGCCGGTGAGCCGGACCCCGGTCAAGGTGAAAGCCGGACCGTCGAGTGTGTGGTTTGTCGCGCTGTTCATCGGCCTCATGCTGTTCGGCCTGCTGTGGCTGCTGGTGTTCCAGCTGGCCGCTACCAACCCGGTCGATACGCCTTCGCTTCTGCAATGGATGGCTGACTTGGGTCCGTGGAACTACGCGATTGCGTTTGCCTTCATGATCAGCGGGTTGTTGCTCACCATGCGCTGGCGCTGATCCGAAACGGCACCCTAATGAATTCATCTTACGTTTTCAGCGTTACCGAGCCAGCAACGTCGACGATGCTCAATCACATCGTTGTGATTCATCCCCATTGGGGATAGCACCTGTGGATAACTCCATTAGGCGCGGTAAGAGGGTGTGAACAACCGGTGCAGCAAACTCATTGGAGCCCACCGGCCGCTGGAGTCGCAGGTTGCGGCATAGCCGGGTTGGCGATGGCTATCGCAGCTGTGACCGTGATCACAGACCCGCCTGGACGTGTTCTTGCCGGCATAGCTGGGGTGGGATTGCTCACCTTCGCAACCATGTCGTGGCGGGCACGGCCGAAACTGGCAATCAATCAAGACAGTCTCAGCGTCGGCGGTTGGTGGCGCGACCAGAACTATCACCGCGATGACATCCGGAAGATCCGCATCACCGAGTTCCGCCGCATCGGCCGCAAGGTCCGCCTGTTGGAGATCGACACGGTCGACGACCGGCTCGTGGTCCTGACTCGATGGGATCTCGGGACCGATCCCATTCACGTGCTCGACGCGCTCACCGAGGCCGGTTTCGCGTCCCCGTAGAGGTGTCGTAAAAAGCTCCACACAACACGCGACGCTCCCGGCTGACCCCGGGGGCGTCGCGCGTTTGTGCGTGCGGGAGGCGGCCGCGTTATGCCACGGTCACCGATTCGATGACCACCGGCTCGGTCGGCCGGTCGGACCGGTCGGTGGCGGTGGACGCGATCGCGTCGACCACTTTCTGCGACTCCGGGTCCACGACCTCGCCGAAGATCGTGTGGCGCCGGTTCAGGTGCGGGGTCTGGCCGACGGTGATGAAGAACTGCGAGCCGTTGGTGCCCGGTCCGGCGTTGGCCATGGCCAGCAGGTAGGGCTTGTCGAACACCAGCTCGGGATGGAACTCGTCCTCGAACTTGTAGCCGGGCCCGCCGCGGCCGGTGCCGGTCGGGTCGCCACCCTGAATCATGAAGCCGTCGATCACCCGGTGGAAGACCGCGCCGTCGTAGAACGGACCTGACGTGCCACCCGAGGCGTTCTCGGTGCTGTAGTCCTTGGTGCCCTGCGCCAAACCGACGAAGTTGGCCACGGTCTTGGGAGCGTGGTTTCCGAACAGTGCGATCTTGATGTCGCCGCGGTTGGTGTGCAGTGTCGCCGTCGCGGTCTGAATGGGGCTCGTCACAAGAGGTCAGTCTGCCATCCCGATCCGCGCGACCGTCAGATACCCCGCCAACGCCCACCACACCCGCCAGAGATGGCAGTCTGGAACCCAGCCCCGACATGAGCCCAGAAAGGTGCCCGATGAGCGCGAACGTGGATATCCGGTTGGCCCCCCATCAGCGGCTGGCCCGCGGCTTGAAATACAGCACGCTCGGGCCGGTCGACGTCACCCGTGGTGTGGCGGGCATCAGCGCCAACACCGTGTCCGCCGCTGCGGCCGGGCTACGTAAGCGCTATGAATCCGGCAAGCTGCGTCGTCAACTCGCCGCCGCGGCGGAGGCCGTGGCCGCGCTGCCGGAGGTGATCCAGGAAGCCGCCGCACCACCCAAGCGGCGTCGCCGTCCCCTGGTAATCGCCGGCGTCGCCGCCGCAGTGCTGTCCGGTGGGGCAGTGGCCTTCTCGCTCGTGCGGCGCTCCAAGCGGCCCGAGCCCTCACCGTTGCCGCCCAGCGTCGAGGTCACCCCCAAGCCCTGACCGGGCGGGTCACTGTGGGGTCGGTGGCTGGCAATCCAGCCAGCGACCGTTCTCCTTGACGAATGCGTTGGGCTGCGTGGCGGTCGCCGGTGGGTTCTCGCCGAACACCCATGTCGTGGTGAGGTCGGCGGTCGCCTTGTCGCCGGTGACCTTGATGTTCTCCACTTTGTCGATCGACGCCTTCGACGTCTGACGAAGAATCTCCAGGTTGGCCGCCTTGTACGCCGGCTCGTCGTATCGGATCAACGCGTCGACCAGTTGATTGATGGTGGCGTCCGATGCCGTGGGGTGCTGCCGTTTGAATCCACTCGTCAGCAGGTCAACGGGTGCGCCGGCCAATTCCCCGGGCGCGCCGGCCGCGCTGATCGGCGGAAACAGCGTGTCCACTTGATTGCGTACCGCCTCGCGGTATTGCACACAGGTCAGCTCGGCCAACCGGTTGAAATCGAACCCGGACAGCGCCTTTCCTTCCTGGGCCACCAAGTCGCGGATCTGTTGTTCGGCACTGACCGGCGCCACTGACGCAACTGCCGAACTCGACGTCGCCTCCGGAGCGCTTTCGCTTTCCGATCCGCAACCGGCAACTGCCAGAACGGCAATGCCCACGACACATGCACGTATCACCAAAGTTCTCACTTCCCCCCGCTGGCTGACAGCGGAAGCTTACCGGTCAGGCAGGCTCTCGGGGCCGTTGCGCAACACGTGCCGCGGACGAAAAAGCGGCCCCGGCGAGAAAACCGGAACCGCTGAGAAACTTTGTGGAGCCTAGGAGATTCGAACTCCTGACATCTGCCTTGCAAAGGCAGCGCTCTACCAACTGAGCTAAGGCCCCGTATTCGGCAGGGGCGGTTTGGGATCCGCCTCGTGCCAAACCTCTTCACCGTGTCGTGATCGCCAGACGATCACCGCGACGGCTGCGACGCCGGCCAGAAGAAGAAACCGCATGGGCGCAACCTCTCGGTGATCACCGGTTACACCGGGTGTCGTGGGCCTAGGAGGACTCGAACCTCCGACCTCTTCGTTATCAGCGAAGCGCTCTAACCGCCTGAGCTATAGGCCCGAAAATTGGGATCGACCGAGCGCAGAGATTACCGCACCGGGGCACAGACTCCCAAATCAATCCCTGTCGGCCAGCGTGACCTCGACCCCGCCCACCAGATCGGTGGTCAGGTTGTAGATGAACGCACCGATGGTGGCCATCGCGCACAACACGACGATGTTCACCAGGCCGACCAGCGCCGCACCGCCGAAGATCGTTCCGCTGGATACCAATTCGCCACCGGAGGCACCGCTGGCGCTGGTCAACAGGTCACCCACGTTGCTGTTGAGCTTGCTCCACACGCCCATCGCGCCGAGCACCAGGTACAGGAACGCGACCGCGATCATCCACACGAAGAACAGCACCACCGACAACACCAGTGAGACCTTCAGCACAGTCCACGGGTCGACCCGGCGGATCTGCATGCTGGCCCGGACCGGCCCCTGATGCTGGGTCCGGCTGGCCACCTGAATCCGAGTGGTCGCGGCATTCGAGGAGCGGGGGGCCGCGGCGTCGGCAGACGCCTTCCGTTGCGACGGACGCGGCGAGGGTCCCGACAGATCCGGCAGTTCGCTGGCGTACGCCTCGGTCCGCACCTGCTCATTGCGGGGCTCGTTCCGCGGCGCGGACGATGCCGGGGCCGGGCGGGGCGCCCGGGCCTGCTGCTCGGTCTCCTGTGACTCACTGCCGGCGACGAAGCGCTGCAACCTGGCTTCCACCCCGGGGGAGTGAGCCCCCGCGGAGCGGGCATTCTCGTCGCGGGTCTCCCGCTGCTCAGAGGACGGTTGCGACGCGGTCCGGGCGGTTCCGCGCTGCCATGGCGGCGCCTCACCGGTCTCGGTGATCTGACCACCGCCGGCCCGGGCCGGCGCACCAGCCGTCTTCTTCCCGCTGGGACCGCCCTCGGACCCGGCACCAGAGCCGTTGGAGCTGCCCGGCCGGTCGCCCGCTCGTGGGTAACCCGGCTCGCTCGGTGAAGTCACCTACCAGCTCCTTAGCTCGGGCCGAGGTCCGGGTCGGGCCTCAGCAGCAGCGTCACTCGTCGTCGGACTCGGCACCGGACTCGACAACATCCGGATCGGACTCCTCCTCGGCGTTGCGCGCTATCGCAATCAGTGTGTCGCCCTCACCCAGGTTCATCAAGCGGACGCCCTTGGTCTGGCGACCGGCTTTACGAACCTGACGTGCGGCAGTGCGGATCACGCCGCCACCGGAAGTGATGGCGTACAGCTCCGTCTCGTCGTCGACGATCAGTGCTCCGACCAGATTGCCACGCTTACGGTCGTACTGGATCGTCAGGATGCCCTTGCCGCCGCGACCCTGCGGTGAATACTCGTCGATCGCGGTGCGCTTAGCATAGCCGCCGGACGTCGCGACCAGCAGATATGTGTCCGGCTGGACCACGTTGAGCGACAGCAGCTTGTCCTCTTCGTTGAACCGCATGCCCTGCACACCGGAGGTGGCACGCCCCATCGGACGCAGCGCCTCGTCGGTTGCCGAGAACCGGATGGACTGGCCTTTGGCACTGACCAGCAGCAGGTCGTCCTCGGCAGAACACAGCACCGCACCCACCAGTTCGTCGCCGTCACGCAGGTTGACCGCCACGATGCCGCCGGACCGGTTCGAATCGAAGTCGACCAGCTTGGACTTCTTCACCAGACCGTTGCGGGTCGCCAGCACCAGGTACGGCGCATCCTCGTAGGTCTTGAGTTGGATGACTTGGGCGATGCGCTCCTCGGGCTGGAAGGCCAGCAGGTTCGCCACATGCTGACCGCGGGCGGTGCGCGACGCCTCCGGCAACTCGTAGGCCTTCGCCCGGTACACCCGGCCCTGCGTGGTGAAGAACAGGATCCAGTCGTGGGTCGAGCAGACGAAGAAGTGGTTGACGATGTCGTCCTGCTTGAGCCCGGCGCCCTGCACACCCTTACCGCCGCGCTTCTGACTGCGGTACAGATCGGTCTTGGTGCGCTTGGCGTACCCGGTCTCGGTGATCGTGACGACCACTTCCTCACGGGCGATCAGGTCTTCATCGCTGACCTCACCGTCGGCCGGCACGATCCGGGTCCGGCGGTCGTCGCCGTACTTGTCGACGATCTCGCGCAGCTCGTCCCGCACGATGGCACGCTGCCGCTCGGGCTTGGCAAGGATGTCCTCCAGATCGGCGATCTCGGCCTCGATCTTGGCCAGATCGTCGATGATCTTCTGCCGTTCCAGGGCAGCCAACCGGCGCAGCTGCATGTCCAGGATGGCCTGGGCCTGGATCTCGTCGATGTCGAGCAACTCGATCAGGCCGGCGCGGGCGATGTCGACCGTCTGCGACGCCCGGATCAACGCGATCACCTCGTCGAGCGCATCGAGCGCCTTGACCAGACCACGCAGGATGTGCGCCCGCTCATTGGCCTTGCGCAGCCGGTACCGGGTGCGCCGCACGATGACGTCGAGCTGGTGGTCCACGTACAACCGGATCAGCTGGTCCAGCCGCAGGGTGCGCGGCACGCCGTCGACGATCGAGAGCATGTTGGCACCGAAGCTGGTCTGCAGCTGGGTGTGCTTGTAGAGGTTGTTCAGCACCACCTTCGCGACGGCATCGCGCTTGAGCTCCACCACAATTCGCAAGCCCACGCGATCGCTGGACTGGTCTTCGATGTTGGAGATGCCGGCCAGTTTGCCGTCGCGCACCTGCTCGGCGATCGAGGTGATGAAGTTGTCGTGGTTGACCTGGTACGGCAGCTCGGTGATGACGATGCCGGTGCGGCCCCGGCTGTCTTCCTCGATCTCGACGACGCCGCGCATCTTGACCGAACCGCGACCGGTCTTGTAGGTGTCCTCGATGCCCTGGCTGCCGACGATCAGGCCGTGGGTGGGGAAGTCGGGTCCCTTGACCCGCTCCATCACCGCGGCCAACGTGGCTTCCTCGTCGGCCTCGTAGTTCTCCAGGCACCAGTAGACAGCGTCGGCCAGCTCCCGCAGGTTGTGCGGCGGGATGTTGGTGGCCATGCCGACGGCGATACCGCCCGAACCGTTGGCCAGCAGGTTGGGGAACCGGCTCGGAAGAACCGTCGGCTCCTGCACCCGGCCGTCGTAGTTCGGACTGAAATCGACTGTCTCCTCGTCGATTTCACGCAGCATTTCCATCGCCAGGGGAGTCAGCCGCGCCTCGGTGTTGTGGCTGACGAACCCATTGGTGATGAATGCGTGGTCATCTGTATCGACCCGCAGGCTGTACACCGGCTGTACACCGGCGTCGGTCACGGATTCGACCTCGGCGTAGTAGAACCGGCCGTCGGTGAGGTCCGTGGCGATACGTTCGGCGTCTGGGTCATCTCCGAACGCAGCCAAGAATTCGTCAACACGACGGTTGATGATCGAATTTCCAAAATTCTTGTCAGGAACCGTAGCCTCGGCAAGCATCACCGCGACATCCCCGGGACGGATCTCTTCGATGAGCTTCCACAGGAGTGTCGGCACACCGGCGACGTCCACCAGGCACAACAACGGGTGGTTCTCGGTGCCGGTGACCTCGTAGCCTTCGGCCGTGCGCACCCGATATGTCTGATGCTCACCCGAATGAAACAGCCGGTCCGCCACCACGGGATCGCCGTGGCGACCGACTACCTTCAGGTCGATCACATTGTCAGAGTTGGGGCGCGCCCCCGGCACAACGTCGGCGATTCGGACCGAATGTCCGAACGGCAGGCGCACCAAAGCGTCGCCGGTCACGCAGTACCGCATGGCCGCTGGCGGATCGTTACCCGGCGAGCCGAAGTTGCCCTGCCCGTCCACCAGTGGGTAGCGCAGTGACCACGGCTGGGCCATGCGGACCAGCGTGTCGTAGATCGAAGCGTCACCGTGCGGGTGGTAATTACCCATCGTCTCGGCGACCGAACGCGCCGACTTGGCGTGGCTGCGATCGGGGCGGAAGCCGGAGTCGTACATCGCGTA
This sequence comes from Mycobacterium sp. E802, assembly GCF_001666875.1. Classification (NCBI taxonomy): domain Bacteria; kingdom Bacillati; phylum Actinomycetota; class Actinomycetes; order Mycobacteriales; family Mycobacteriaceae; genus Mycobacterium; species Mycobacterium sp. E802. Next base: position 24,301 of record NZ_LZJD01000076.1, on the reverse strand, counting down.
GAGCACGCGCCGGTGCACAGGCTTGAGGCCGTCACGAACCTCGGGCAGCGCACGCCCGACGATCACGCTCATCGCGTAATCGATGTAGCTGCGCTGCATCTCCTGCTGAATGTCGACCGGTTCGATCCGGTCGCCCGCTTCACCTCCCGGGGGGAGGGTGGTGTCAGTCATCTAGTCCTCGTTCGTCAGCGGCGGCCACAGTCTAGTAGGCTCGCATGGTCATCGGTTCGTCACGTGACAATCTCAAACATCCAGGAAGCGCACGTCTTTCGCGTTGCGCGTGATGAAACTGCGCCGCGCTTCGACGTCTTCACCCATCAGGATGGAGAACAACTCGTCGGCGGCGGCTGCGTCGTCAAGCGTCACTTGACGCAACACGCGCACAGTGGGATCCATTGTGGTTTCCCACAATTCCTTGGCATCCATCTCGCCGAGACCCTTGTAGCGCTGGATGCCGTCGTCGACGTTGATGCGCTTGCCCGCGGCCTTGCCGGCCTCGAGCAGCCCGTCGCGCTCGCGGTCGGAGTAGGCGAATTCCGGTTCCTGGCGCTGCCATTTCAGCTTGTACAGCGGCGGTTGGGCCAGGAACACGTGGCCGTGTTCGATCAGCGGTTTCATGAAGCGGAACAACAGGGTCAGCAGCAGCGTAGAGATGTGCTGGCCGTCCACGTCGGCGTCGGCCATCAGCACGATCTTGTGATAGCGCAGCTTGGTGATGTCGAACTCGTCGTGGATACCGGTGCCCAGCGCGGTGATGATGGCCTGGACTTCGGTGTTCTTCAAAACCCGGTCGATGCGGGCCTTTTCGACGTTGATGATCTTGCCGCGCAACGGCAGGATCGCCTGGAACATCGAGTCCCGACCGCTCTTGGCCGAACCACCGGCCGAATCACCCTCCACCACATACAGTTCGGACTTGCTCGGATCGGTGGAGCGGCAGTCGGCCAACTTGCCCGGCAGTCCGCCGATCTCGGTGGCACTCTTGCGACGCACCAGCGCGCGGGCCTTGCGGGCCGCTTCACGGGCCTGCGCCGAGGAAACCGCCTTGTTCACAACGGTTTTCGCCTCAGCCGGGTTGGCCTCGAACCAGTGACTGATCTGCTCGTTGCAGATCTTCTGGACAAAGGACTTCACCTCGGTGTTGCCGAGCTTGGTCTTGGTCTGGCCTTCGAACTGCGGCTGGGACACCTTGACCGAGATCACCGCGGCCAATCCTTCGCGGATGTCCTCACCGGTGAGGTTCGGGTCCTTGTCCTTGAGGAGCTTCTTCTCCTTGGCGTACTTGTTCACCACGCTCGTCAACGCCGCGCGGAACCCCTCTTCGTGGGTGCCGCCCTCATGGGTGTTGATCGTGTTGGCGAAGGTGTGTACCGACTCCGAGTAGCCGCCGTTCCACTGCATGGCGATCTCGACCTCATGGCCCTCGCCCTTGCCGTCGAAGTCGATGACGCTGGGCTGGATCGGCGACTTCGTCCGGTTGATGTGCTTGACGAAATCCACCAGACCGCCGGGGTAGTGGAACACCCGGTGCTTGACCTTCTGCGGTGCGGCCACCTCGGCCGCCTTCTCCTCGGCCGTCTTCGGCGCCTCGGCGTGGTCACTGACCACGTCGTCCACCACTTCCTCGGCGGTGACGCGCTCGTCGGTGAGTTCGATGGTCAGTCCCTTGTTGAGGAACGCCATCTCCTGCAGGCGACGGGCGATGGTCTCGAAGTCGTAGACGGTGGTCTCGAAGATGTCCGGATCCGCCCAGAACCGGATCGTGGTGCCGGTCTTGTTCGTCTTCTCACCCTGCTTGAGGGTGCCGGGCACGGACTTGTCGTAGACCTGGAACCACTCGTACCCGTCTTTACGGATATCGGCCTCGAGCCGGGTGGACAACGCGTTGACCACGGACACACCCACACCGTGCAGACCGCCGGACACCTGGTAGGCGCCTTCTTCGAACTTGCCGCCGGCGTGCAGGACCGTCATCACGACGTCCACCGTGGGGATGCCGGTGGCGTGCATCGCGACGGGGATACCGCGACCGTCGTCGGTGACCTCGACGCCACCGTCGGCCAGGATCCGGACATCCACCCGGCTGGCGAACCCGGCCATGGCCTCGTCGACCGCGTTGTCCACGACCTCCCAGATCAGGTGGTGCAGACCCCGCTCGCCGGTGGAACCGATATACATGCCCGGACGTTTACGTACCGCCTCCAGGCCCTCGAGCACCTTGATCGAATCGGCGCCGTACTCACTGGGAGCGTTCTTCTTCTGGGCAGCCACGTCGGACGCGTCTCCTTGGGGTTCATGGGAGGCAGTGCAGACACCGCCTGAGATCCTCAGACAGTCTACCGCCAGATCCGGACAGGACCGACGCTGTAGGTGCGTTTCTAACGGTCTGATTGCGCCGTGCGCGGAATTTTTCGCATGTCGGTGCGTCGGGAGCCCGAAATGAGGGCTCTTGCGCGTATCGAAGCTCTCAGCCCAATGTCAGTCTGACTACCCGTACGTGTCCCGGGGTCCGCGCCCCGGCACGTGGTACCGACCTTTACGCCAGGACGGCCCGACGGGACCCACGATCTTGAGCGAGGTCACCACACCGTCACCGACGGCGGCGGCAATCTTGGCCAGCAGTTGTGCCTGCACCATCCGAAGCTGGGTGGCCCAGGCCGTCGACTCGGCCGAGACGGTCAGCACCCCCTCGTTCAGCGCGGTCGGATTGGCGTGATCGGCGATCTGATCCCCGACCACCGCGCGCCACCGGCCGAAGACTGACCCCTCTGCGACCCTCGAGGACCAGCCCCGCACCTTGGCCAGATCCCGCGTTGCCGCACCGAGCGGCTGTGGGTCGCGCACGTCCGGACCCGGACCCGACCAGGTGCGACGCCGGCCGGCGTTGCCCGCCACCCGCCGCACCGGTGCCCGGCGACCCCGGCCGACGTCCTTACCCTGGCTGCGTGCCGCGCCCCGCGCCTCCTCGAGGGTCCGCCGGACCAGATCCATGCCCCGCATCCGGGTGAGGTCGTCCGGCGAGACCGCGGGGGGCGTCGGTTCGGCAGGTTCGTTCGGTTCGTTCGGTTCGTTCGTCATGACTGCACCACCGAGGTCCGCCCGTGGTCGTCCTCGGTCATCCGGATCTCGACGCGGTTGCTCGCCCAGTCCTCGGGAATGTCCTCCCCGACAGCGGCAGTGACCAGAACCTGCTCGGCCTCGCCGGCCACCGCGGCCAGGGACTGGCGGCGCGACGTGTCCAACTCGGCGAACACGTCGTCGAGCAACAGCACCGGGTCCACACCGTCCGAACGCAGCAACTCGTAGGCGCCCAACCTCAGCGCCAGCGCCATCGACCACGATTCCCCATGGCTGGCAAAGCCTTTCGCGGGTTGATCACCCAGCCACAGCTCGAGGTCGTCGCGATGCGGGCCGACCAGACAGACGCCGCGATCCAACTCGGCGTCGCGCCGGCGGGCCAGCGCATCGAGCAGCGCGGCCTCGTAGAACTCGACGCTCTCGGGTCCCGGCGTGTTCTCGATCGCCTCCACGCTGCTGCGGTACCGGATGGTCGCCGGCCGCGATGCCGGGGCCAACAATTGATACGCCTTCTGCACTTCAGGGTGGAGTTGTTCGACGAGTGCCACCCGGGCGGCGATCAGCGCCGCCCCATGGGCGGCCAGGTGTCCGTCCCACACATCGAGGGTGTCCAACACGCTGCGATCACCTCGATAACGCGCTCCCGTAGCGGTTTTCAGCAACGCGGTGCGCTGACGCACCACCTTGTCGTAATCGGCCCGGATCCCGGCGACAGCCGGGCGACGCGTAGTCGCCAACTCGTCGAGATAACGACGCCGCTCACCTGGATCGCCGCGCACCAGCGCCAGGTCCTCGGGGCTGAACAGCACTGCCCGCAACACGCCGAGGACTTCCCGGGGCGAGCGCACCGGCGAGCGGTTCAACCGGGCCTTGTTGGCGCGACCGCTGGTGATCTCGAGATCGACCGCCAGCTCGCGACCCTCGTTGACGACGATGCTCGAGACGATCGCGCGCTGCGCGCCGGCCCGGATCAGCGGGGCGTCGGAGGCCACTCGGTGCGAACCGAGAGTACAGCAATACCACAGTGCCTCAACAAGATTCGTCTTGCCGTAACCGTTCGATCCGACGAATACGGTGCGGCCGGGCTCCAGCTCGAGCTCGACATGGGCCCACGACCGGTAATCGGTCAGTCCCAGGTGCCGGACATACACGACAGGGCCTATCCGGACTCGCTGATCCGGTGCACGGCGTGGCCACCGAACTGGTTACGCAGCGCCGACACCGCTTTCATCGTGGGGGAGTCGTCCTGCCTCGAGGCAAACCGGGCGAACAACGATGCCGCGATCACCGGCATCGGAACCCGGTGGCTGATCGCCTCTTCCACGGTCCAGCGGCCTTCCCCGGAATCCTCGGTGTAGCCGCTGATCTCGGCGAAACCGGGGTCTTCCTTCAAGGCCTTGGCCAACAGTTGCTGCAACCAGGAACGCACCACCGTGCCGTTGGTCCAGGCCTGGATGACCGCCTGGGGATCATCGATCAGATCCTCGGCCGCCAGCAGCTCGTATCCCTCGGCGTAGGCGTGCATGAGGCCGTACTCGATACCGTTGTGCACCATCTTGGCGTAGTGGCCGGCCCCGACCGGACCGGCGTGGACGAATCCGTCGGCCACATCACCCTCCGGGCGCAACGTGTCGAAGATCGGCATGGCTCGAGCCACATCGGCATCGCTGCCGCCGACCATCAGTCCGTATCCCTCGTGCAGGCCCCACACGCCGCCGGAAACTCCGGCGTCGATGAAATTGATTCCCTTGTCGCCCAACAGCTTTGCGTGCGGACCATCTTCGGTGTAACGCGAATTGCCGCCGTCGATGACCAGATCGCCCGCGGCGAGCACGTCGGCCAACTCGACGATCGTCTGGTGGGTCACCGTCCCCGACGGCACCATCACCCACACCACTCGCGGCGCCTCGAGCGCCCCGGCCAGCTCGGCGAGCCCGGCCACGTCACTGACTTCAGGACGAGGGTCGTAGCCGACGACGTCGTGGCCGCCGGCGCGCAGGCGCTCGCGCATGTTGAAGCCCATCTTGCCCAGGCCGACCAACCCCAGTTGCATGTGCGCCCTTCCTCGCCCCGGCCGGTCAGCCGGGAAGCCGTACCGGCATCAACAGGTAGACATAATCGGTTTTGGCGGCCGGGAACGGACCTGAACCGCCGGTGGCCGCATCGTCGTTCGTGGGACGTAGCACCGCCGGGCGGCTCGGGGTGGTGAACCCGAACGTCACCCGCTCGGAATGCAGCGAGCTCAACCCGTCGGTCAGGTAGGTGGGGTTGAACGCGATGGTCAGCGGGTCTCCGGCGAACTCCACCGGCAGGTCTTCCTCGGCGCGGCCGACGTCATCGGCCCCGGCCGAAAGGTGCAGCACGTCGTCGCCGAACTCCATGCGGATCTGGGCCCCGCGGTCGGCCACCAACGCCACACGCTTGATCGCCTCGGTCAGCTCGGCCACACCGATGGTCGCCACCGCGGTGTGCTCGGTCGGCAGCAGCTGACGGAACTTGGGGAACTCGGCATCGAGCAGGCGGGTGGTGCTGCGCTTGCCGTTACTGCGGATACCGAGCAGGCCGTCCTTGCCGACCGACGCGCCGGCACCGAGCGACAGGTGCACCTGGTTGCCGTCGGTACCGGCCTTGGCGGCCTCGGCCAGAGTCTTCGCCGGGACCAAGACCGCCGCCTCGACGTCGGTGGCGCTGGTCTCCCAGGTCAACTCACGCACCGCCAACCGGAATCGATCGGTGGCGGCCAAAACCACTGACTCACCGGAGATCTCGACGCGGATGCCCGTCAGCATCGGCAGGGTGTCATCGCGGCCGGCGGCAACGGCGACCTGGCCGATCGCCTCGGCGAACAGATCCGAGGACACCACGCCGGTCTCCTCGGGCAGCGACGGCAGCGCGGGATAGTCCTCGACCGCCAGGGTGGGCAGGGAGAACCGGGCACTCCCGCACGTCAACGCCACCCGGGTGCCGTCCACGCTGAGCTCGACCGGCTTGGCCGGCAGCGCCTTGGTGATGTCGGAGAGCAACCGCCCGGACACCAAAACGCTTCCCGGAGAAGCGATTTCAGCGCTCACCCGGACCTCGGCGGAGACCTCGTAGTCGAAGCCGGAAATCGTCAGCCCCTCGTCGGTGCCGGTCAGCAGAACGCCGGCCAGCACCGGGATGGTGGGCCGGGTCGGCAGATTGCGGGCCACCCAGGCCACCGCGTCCGCGAAGTCCTCACGCACTACGCGGAACTTCAGGTCCGTCAGCCCAGCCGTCGTCGTCGCCACGTGCTATGCGCCCCTTCGATGATCCCCATAACGAGCTCTACCAGCGTGTTCCCAAAACCGCACCACGCAGCACGACGCTGAATGACAAAGCTGGTAATCGCTGTCGATGAACCACCGTAGAGCTTTCCTCACCAACTTGAAAGCTAATCGATCGGGGTGACATCCAGGCACCTCGAGCCCCGACGGGTTGTCGGTCCGCTCGATGTCCCCAAGGCCCTTCTTCTAGAAGGAATTCTCAGAAGATATTTGAGTAACAGTATTAGGTGCTGTGAAAACTGGGGATGAACGGGTGTTTGCCCAGCACCACCGGTGTGTCGCAATGTGAGTGCGCTGTGGAGACCGGTGGATGGACCGGCGCTCGAGTGTGGACAGAGCCGGCGGTGTGGATGATTTTGTCATTCATCCAGTGGTTTGCCCGCAGGTTGTACACAGGCGTATCCACAGCGCTGGGCTGTGACCTGTGACGCATCGTGGGGCGAAAGTTGTTACAAGATTCTTCGCCGACAGCCCCTCGAGCGCCCACGATGTGGGACTCGGACGGGGGATCGGAACGCCGGATTCAGCGCTTGGCGCGCTGACGGATCCGCGTGGTGAGTTCCTTGACGTGGTCGAAGACCTCACGTCGCTCGGCCATTTCGCCGCGGATCTTCTTCTCGGCATACATCACGGTGGTGTGATCACGCCCGAAGGCCTGGCCGATCTTGGGCAGGGACAGGTCGGTGAGCTCCCGGCATAGATACATGGCGATCTGGCGGGATTGCGCCAGTGCCCGGGTCTTGCCGGGGCCCCGGAGCTCTTCGACGGTGGTCTCGAAGTACTCGGCCGTCGCCGCCATGATCGCGGCGGTACTGATCTGCATCGTCGTGGCGTCGGCGATCAGATCGCGCAGCACGACCTCGGCCAGGGCCTTGTCGATCCGGGTCTTGTTGAGCGAGGCGAACGCGGTGACGCGGATCAGCGCACCCTCGAGTTCACGAATGTTGCGCTCGATGCTGCTGGCGATGAGCTCGAGCACGTCGTCGGGCACGTCGAGGCGATCCATCTGCGCCTTCTTGCGCAGGATCGCGATCCGGGTCTCCAACTCCGGCGGCTGCACATCGGTGATCAGCCCCCACTCGAAGCGGGTGCGCAGCCGGTCCTCGAGGGTGGCCAACTGTTTGGGCGGCCGGTCCGAGGAGATGACGATCTGCTTGTTGGCGTTGTGCAGCGTGTTGAAGGTGTGGAAGAACTCTTCCTGGATACCTTCCTTGCCCTCGATGAACTGGATGTCGTCGACGAGCAGGATGTCGATGTCGCGGTAACTGCGCTTGAACGACGCCTTGCGGTCGTCGCGCAGCGAGTTGATGAAGTCGTTGGTGAATTCCTCGGTGGAGACGTACTTCACCCGCATGCCCGGGAAGAGACGTTGCGCATAATTTCCGGCCGCATGCAGCAGATGCGTCTTACCGAGGCCGGATTCACCCCAGATGAACAGCGGGTTGTAGGCCCGGGCCGGTGCCTCGGCGATGGCCAGGGTGGCGGCGTGGGCGAACCGGTTGGACGCGCCGATGACGAAGGTGTCGAAGGTGTAGCGCCGGTTGAGGTTGACCGCGTTGTCGTCGCCGATCGTCGAATCGCGCTGCGGGCTGCTGAAGTAGCCCGGCCAATTCTCCTCGGCGCTGACCTTGGCAGCCCGGTCGTCGTCGATCTCGTCGGCTTCGGCCGCGAGGTCCGGGGTGTCGTCGGCGGCAGCGGCCGGCTCCGGGATCTCGGAGTGGTCGTCGTCGGCGGACGGGGTGGCGATCCGCACACCCAACTCGATGCGTTGACCCAGCTTGCGGCTGAGCGTGTTGATGATCGGCTCGCGCAGGTGGCGCTCGATCTCGTTCTGCACGAACGGCGTGGGCACCGACAGCAGAGCAAATCCCTCGGCGATGACGAGCGGCTGCACCAGCTTCAGCCAGGCCCTTTGCTGGGGAGTGAGGTCACCGTTGAGTTCGGCGACGACGCTGCTCCAGACGGCGACGAAAGGTGGGTCGGGGTCAGCTGTCAACGACGGTCTCCCCCTTTGAGGTGCTACTAGGTCGACCCGGGGACGACCAAAAAGAACGATGACGAACTGTCCACATATTTATCCACAGCTTGTGGAGAAAGGACAGTCGTCGTCGCTCTGTTGTCTGTTTGGAGGCCGTCAGAGCCGGGTATGTCACTGTTCGGAATGGTGACGCGGGACCGACGTCCTCGTTTGATTGTCCGGGCCGGTCCGTGCGCGGAACGGCATTGCCAGAAGCTAACAGTTTTCTCTCGATGTGCCAACAGTTCTGCAACATCGGATGCAGTCCAACTATGCGGGTCGGCGCAGGTTTGACCGAGGGAAATCTCATCAGTACCCTCGAGCAGTCGCCCGCACGTGGCGATACGGCTGCGCCCGGGAGCTTGACGGAGAACGCGCCGGTTAGTAAAGCACGACGGACGAGCTTAAACCGAGCTTGCACGGTAACCGTTTTCGACGACATTTCGGTGTCGACGAGCGCGGGTGCCAAATGGAACAAGGAGAGATTGCCGTGGCCAAGGGCAAGCGGACCTACCAGCCCAACAACCGCCGCCGTGCGCGCGTGCATGGGTTCCGGCTGCGCATGCGCACCCGCGCCGGCCGCGCCATCGTCGCCAACCGTCGTAGCAAGGGCCGTCGCGCACTCACTGCGTGATTTTGCGGTTCTCAGGCGGGATCTAGCGCGGTGCTTCCGGCTCGATACCGGATGAGGCGGTCCGCGGAGTTCAGTGCCACCGTCAGTCGTGGCGCGCGTGCAGTCCAACCCGATGTGGTGGTGCATGCGTTGCACGACGGGACGGACGCTACCGGCCCGCGGGTCGGTTTGATCGTGTCCAAAGCTGTCGGGAATGCGGTGGAACGCCATCGCGTGTCCCGGCGGCTTCGTCACGTCGCCCGCACCGTCATACCGCGACTGGAAGCCACCGATCTCGTGGTAATCCGAGCCCGCGCGGGCAGTAGCGAGGCGCCCTCGCGCCGGTTGGAGCAACAACTGCAGCGCGCTCTCGAGCGCCTGGACGCACGGCGCGGGACGTCACCATGATTCGCCGGGCGGGTGCTGTGATGGCCCGCGGTGCGATCTCCGTCATCCAGCTCTACCGCCACGCCATCTCTCCGTACCGGCCACCGTCATGCCGGTTCATGCCGACCTGTAGTCAGTACGCGGTCGACGCCCTCACCGAATACGGCTTGTTCCGCGGTGCGTGGCTGTCCTTGATCCGGCTGCTGAAGTGCGGCCCGTGGCACCCCGGCGGATGGGATCCCATCCCGGATCGGTGCCCCCACGATCACGAGTCCGTCAGTTCTGACGGGACCGTCCCTGGCGAGATAGCCGCCGCCGAAAACCTTGTCTGGGAGACCCCAGCGAAGCGAGGGGAGAGCAAGTCGCGTGTTTAACTGGTTCAGCCTGGACATCATCTATTACCCGGTGTCGGCGATCATGTGGGTTTGGTACAAGGCGTTCGCCTTTCTGCTGGGCCCCGAGAACTTCTTCGCCTGGGCGCTGTCGGTGATGTTCCTGGTGTTCACTCTCCGCGCGATCCTCTACAAACCCTTCGTCAAGCAGATCCGCACCACGCGGCAGATGCAGGAACTGCAGCCGCAGATCAAGGCCCTGCAGAAGAAGTACGGCAAGGACCGGCAGCGCATGGCGCTGGAGATGCAGAAGCTGCAGCGCGAGCACGGGTTCAACCCGATCCTGGGCTGCCTGCCCATGCTGGCGCAGGTGCCGGTGTTCCTCGGCCTCTACCACGTGCTGATGTCCTTCAACCGGACCCAGACCGGCATCGGCCGGTTGGGTCTGTCGGTGGAGGAGAACCGCAGCCTGCCCAACTACGTCTTCAGCGCGACCGACGTCGGGCACTTCCTCGACGCGAACCTCTTCGGTGCACCGCTGGGCGCAACGATGATCCAGCAGCACGGCCTCGAGGCGTTCACCGAATTCAACCGGCTGTCCGTCGTTCTGGTCGGTGTGCCGATCATGATCCTGGCCGGCATCGCCACCCACTTCAACAGCCGGGCCTCGGTGGCGCGCCAGAGCGTGGAAGCCGCCGCCAACCCGCAGACCGCGATGATGAACAAGCTCGCGCTCTACGTCTTCCCACTCGGTGTGGTGGTCGGTGGTCCGTTCCTGCCGCTGGCGGTGATCATCTACTGGCTGTCCAACAACATCTGGACCTACGGTCAGCAGCACTACGTGTTCGGGATGATCGAGAAGGAAGAGGAAGCCAAGAAGGCCGAGGCGCTCGAACGCCGCTCGGCGAATGCGCCGGCACCCGGAGCCAAGCCCAACCGTGCGCGTAAGGCCGAAGCAGCGGCCGCGCCGGCGGCCACGGAGGACGCCGAGGACGCCGAGGCTGATGCCGAAGCGACCGCGTCTGGAGACGAGAAGAACCCGGCAGCGCAAGAGGGAGGGCAGAGCATGAACCTCAACAAGCCCAAGCCCGGCGCGCGCCCCAAGAAGCGGAAACGGTGACCAGTTCTCACACTGGCTACAAGTAGGGAGAGACGGATATGACTGACGCACAGACGACCGAGCCCGACGCGGAGGTGGACGAGGCCACCCCACCCGCGCCGAAGAGCGAGGACGATCTGGAGGAGCGGCTGGTTGCCGAAGGCGAGATCGCCGGCGACTACCTGGAGGAGCTTCTCGACCTGTTGGACTTCGACGGCGATATCGACCTCGACGTCGAAGGGGACCGCGCGGTGGTGAGCATCGACGGCGGCGGAGACCTGAGCAAGTTGGTGGGCCGCAAGGGCGAGGTGCTCGACGCACTTCAGGAATTGACCCGATTGGCCGTGCACCAGAAGACCGGCGAGCGCAGCCGGCTGATGCTGGACATCGCGCGGTGGCGCCGCCGTCGACGCGACGAGCTCGCCGCTCTGGGTGACAAGGTGGCCCGTCGCGTGCTCGAGTCCGGCGAACGTGAAGAGTTGGCTCCGATGACGCCGTTCGAGCGCAAGATCGTTCATGACGCGGTGGCCGCGGTCGACGGGGTCCGCAGCGAGAGCGAGGGCGTGGAGCCGTCGCGACGCGTCGTCGTTCTGCTTGGCTGAGTTCTAGTTACAAGGGTGTAGTTCAATGCGGCGACGGTGCCGTGGGGAGTGCGGAGGATGTTTCACGTGAAACATGGACCGGTTCCCGCGGCACCGGAAGCCGCGGCGGAGGTCTTCGGGGATCGCCTCGAGACCGCCGAACGGTATGCGGCGATTCTGGCCGGTGCCGGTGTCGAGTGGGGATTGATCGGTCCGCGGGAAGTCGACCGGCTCTGGGACCGACACATTCTCAACAGCTCCGCGCTCGGAGAACTCCTGGCGCCCGGTGAGCACATCGCAGATATAGGTAGTGGCGCCGGCCTCCCGGGGATCCCGTTGGCCTTGGCCCGTCCCGACGTACACGTGACGTTGATCGAGCCGCTTCTGCGCCGGAGCGATTTCTTGCGCGAGACGATTGCGGAACTTGGCCTCGGCGTGGCTGTGGTTCGCGGTCGCGCTGAGGATGCCATGGTCCGTGAGACGGTCGGCGAGCTGGACGCGGTGACTTCGCGAGCGGTCGCGTCGTTGGACAAGTTGACGCGCTGGAGCATGCCACTGCTCCGCGTGGAGGGCAGGATGCTGGCCCTGAAAGGTGAGCGCGCCGAGGCAGAGATCGACGAGCACCGGCGTGTGATGGCTTCCCTGGGTGCAGTCGATGCCAGGGTGGTGAAATGTGGCGTGAACTATTTGAACCCGCCCGCAACCGTCGTCGCCGCACGGCGCGCGGCGGTGAGACCGGGCAGCCGGTCGACGGGCAGAGCCTCCGGGTCGCGGGGGAGATCGGGCAGGAGATGAGGATGGGTTCTGATCGGCAGCGAGCTGCCGCAGCGGATGCAACGCCCGCCGTTTCACGTGAAACGGTTTCACGTGAAACGTGGAACGACGGTGCAGCGTGGTCGACGGACGCGAGTATGGACACACCCATCGCGGCAGAGGCCGAGCAGGCGACCCGCGTGCTCCATACGAAGCACGGTCAGCTTCCCCGGCCCTCGCGCCAGCGGGTGTTCACGATCGCCAATCAGAAGGGCGGCGTCGGTAAGACGACGACCGCTGTAAACGTCGCAGCGGCACTCGCGCTACAAGGGCTGCGCACCCTGGTGATCGATCTCGATCCGCAGGGCAATGCCAGCACGGCGCTAGGTATCGAACATCGCCCCGGCACCCCGTCGTCCTACGAGGTACTCATCGGCGATATCCCGGTCGAGGAAGCGCTGCAGCGAAGCCCGCACAGCGATCGTCTGTTCTGCATCCCCGCCACGATCGACTTGGCCGGCGCGGAGATCGAACTGGTCTCCATGGTGGCCCGCGAAGGGCGCTTGCGCTCCGCGCTCGCGGCGCTGGCCAACCATAATTTCGACTACGTGTTCATCGACTGCCCACCGTCACTCGGGCTGTTGACGATCAACGCTCTCGTCGCGGCGCCCGAGGTGCTCATCCCGATCCAGTGCGAGTACTACGCACTGGAGGGCGTCGGGCAGCTGTTGCGCAACATCGAGATGGTCAAAGCGCATCTGAACCCAGAGCTGTCGGTGTCGACCGTGATACTGACGATGTACGACGGGCGTACCAAGTTGGCGGACCAGGTGGCTGAAGACGTCCGGGAGCACTTCGGCGACAAGGTGTTGCGCACGGTAATCCCGCGCAGTGTGAAGGTGTCGGAAGCTCCGGGATACGGGATGACGATCCTTGATTACGATCCGGGATCCCGCGGAGCGTTGAGCTATCTTGACGCCAGCCGAGAGATCGCGGAGCGCGGGGCACCGCCCCGGGCGCAGTAGGCAGTACCAGTGGGCAGACAGCGGACCGTAGGGATGAGCAGGAGACGACCATGAATCAGCCGGCACGGAAGCGGAGTGGCCTCGGCAGGGGACTGGCGGCGCTCATCCCGACCGGTCCCGCGGAGGACGGCAACGATGCGCTGAGCCCGCGGATGGGCGCCAGCGCCGCCGATGTGCTTCTCGGGCCGCCGGCTGAGTCGGGCGCTCCGGGCACTCCAGGTGTCCCGCCCACCGCGGCACCGGCGGTGGCACGTGAAACCGACTCGGTTGTCACCGGTGATGTCGGGGCCACCTACCGCGAGATCGACCCGAGCCTGATCCAGCCGAACCCACGTCAGCCCCGGCAGGTATTCGACGAAGAGGCGCTGAGCGAGTTGGTGCACTCGATCCGTGAGTTCGGATTGATGCAGCCAATCGTCGTCCGCGAGGTCACGGAGAACGGCGATACCCACTATCAGCTGGTGATGGGGGAGCGGCGCTGGCGTGCCGCCCAGCAGGCCGGCCTGGAGGCCATCCCGGCGATCGTTCGTGAGACCGGCGATGACAGCATGCTGCGCGACGCGCTGCTGGAAAACATCCACCGGGTCCAACTCAACCCGCTCGAAGAGGCGGCCGCATACCAGCAGCTGCTCGACGAGTTCGAGGTCACCCACGATGAACTGGCCGCACGTATCGGGCGGTCCCGGCCATTGATCTCGAACATGATCCGACTGCTGCGTCTTCCGATCGCGGTGCAGCGCCGAGTGGCTGCCGGGGTGCTGTCCGCGGGGCACGCGCGGGCCCTGCTGGCGTTGGAAGGCGGTCCGGAGAAGCAAGAGGAGCTGGCGGCACGGATCGTCGCTGAAGGAATGTCGGTGCGCGCCACAGAGGAGGCCGTGACACTGGCCAACCGCGACGGCAACACCGCGCCGCCGGCGCCGCGGCGGAAGCCCATCCAGATGCCGGGTCTCCAGGATGTTGCTGAACGGCTCTCGTCGGCCTTCGATACTCGGGTCACTGTGAGTCTGGGCAAACGGAAGGGCAAGATCGTGGTCGAGTTCGGGTCGGTTGACGATTTGCAGCGCATTGTCGACATCATGAGCGCCGAACAGTCCTGAAAGTCCACGACCGAGGACACCAGGTTGTTCCGTCACTGTGACACATCAGTGATCAGCGCATGCAGCCGCGAACGCGTCAGGAAGCAAAGCGGCTGTGCGGCATAGGATTTCACCTCGGAGGCGGAGCGCGATGAGATTTACGGGGCACAGTGTGTCCGTTCGGACCGACTCTCCTATCCTTGAGGGGCAGCCACGCACTCAGTGTGAAAGCCAGGGACCTCAGTGACAACACGAATCACGCCGCTTCGGCTCGAGGGTTTCGAGCAGCTGCCCAAGCATGCGCGGCGGTGTGTGTTCTGGGAAGTCGATCCGACCACAATCGACGACGACCGTCTGGGCGACCCCGAATTCGAGAAAGAAGCGTGGCTGTCCATGGTCATGCTGGAGTGGGGATCGTGCGGTCAACTGGCCGTCATGGCCCGTCCCGACGACGCACCGGATGCTACGTCCGAGGTGGACGCCGCAGATCAGGATGTTCGGCTCGACGTCGTCGCCGCGGCCTCGGAGTTCGGCTTGGCGCCGCCGGCCGTCGTGGACGAACCGTGTCTGGGTTTCGCGTTCTATGCACCCCCGGGTGCCGTGCCACGGGCGCGGCTGTTTCCCACCGCCCCGGTGAGTGCCGACGCGATTCTGTTGACCGCGGTCGGTGTGGATTCCACCGAAGACAGCGAGCGGCTGTCTCAAAACCTGCTTGCCGCGGTCGTCACCGATCTGGTCCGACGCGGTGTCCGTGCGTTGGAAGCGTTCGGCTACACCGCGGGACTGACCGAACTTTCCGACAGCGGGAAGCTGCCTGCCGAGTTGTCCGCGGTGACACGGGTTCTGGGGGACTGCGCGGTGGACCGGTGCATGCTCGAATCTGATTTTCTCGAAGATGTCGGCTTCACGGTCGTCGCACCACATCCGTATTTCCCCAGACTGCGGTTGGAACTCGACAAGGGACTCGGCTGGAAGGCTGAAGTGGAAGCCGCACTCGAGCGACTACTGGAGAATGCGCGCATCGAGCTACCGGTCGGTGCGGGGATGTCCGGCACCGGTTTCAGTGCGAAAAGTACTGCGCCCCAGTAAAAGCTACGTCGACTCAGCCGGCACGGCGGCGTGCTGCGCGTACGGCGCCCGCGCTGGCCACACGTAGGGCGACGGCGACGATGAACTGTGAGCCGGGAATGACCGTGCGGAAGCTGATCTCGGTTGTCATTCGAGTGCCGCCGGCAACCGGTGCGACCGTGATCTGACCGACGTAGTCACGAAACGGTAGCCCGGACACCAACTCGTACCGAAGTTTCGTCGGCGCCTCGAATGCCGTGATTCGTTCGCGGATGGGAGATCCGAACAGATGGATGGCGCGCACAGCACCCACCCCGTTGCGATCTGGCGTGCCATCCTGTTCCAGGATGACCTTGCGTGCGGGCATCCACTCCGCCATCTGTTCGTGGTCGGAGATGACGTCCCACGCCACCAGTGGGTCGACCGCGATGTCGCGACTGTCGGTGTAGCGATACATCCGCGCCATATCGATCAGCTAAGCACGGACCGGGGCGTTCAGGCTTGTCTGGCGCTCACGCGCTCAGGTCCAATTGGCGCTCACGCGCTCAGGTCCAATTGGCGCTCACGCGCCGCGGCCGGCCTGTTCCACCGACAACTCATGCGCCAACAACTCGGCAAAGGTGAAAGTGCCTGTGGGGCGGTCGTTTTTGCCCAGCAAGTACAGGCGTTTGACGGCAGCCAGGATGCCTTCGGCGATGGCGTCGCGGGTATGGGTGGACAGCAGCAGGCCACGGTCGTGTGGGTTGGTGATGTAGCCGATGTCGACCTGGACGGTGGGCATGCGGGTCAGGCGTAGCAGATCCCAGGTCCGGCCGTGGGAGCGGCAGTCACGTAAACCGGTGCGGGCCACAACTTCTCGTTGAATGAAGTCGGCCAGATTGCGGCCGATGGTCGACACCGAGCCGTGGGAGTTGCCGAAGTGGAACGAGGCCACACCGTTCGCGGCGGGGGAGGCCTGTGTTTCACAGCGCAGGCTGATCATCAGGTCGGCGCCCACGGTGTTGGCGGTGTTGGCGCGATCGACGTCGAGCGGGCTGCGGTTGGCCGGCCGGGAGATGAAGGTCTCCATGCCGATCGCCGTCATCCGGCCTTCGAGCCGACTGGCCAAGTCCCACAAGATGTCTGCCTCGCTGATCGGGCCATCGGGCCCGTGCATGATCATCCCGTGGTCCGCACCGCCGCGGCCCGGATCGATGATGACGTGCTTACCGGACAGGCGGGGCCCCGAACGGCGGACCAGCTCTTCTTCGCGGATGGCGTGCGGTGAGCCGCCGGTGACGCGTGGACCGAGAAAGTACAGGGAGCGCAACGTCTCCGGGCCGCAGATACCGTCTGGGTAGAGCCCGTACTCGCGCTGATACGACGACAGCGCGTTGTGCGTCTGCAGGCCGAAATGTCCGTCGACCATGCCGGTGTAGAAGCCGAGATCCTGCAGCCGTGCCTGCAGCGTGGCGACGTCATCGCCGTACATGGGCGCCCCGAACTGGTGGGTCAGGGTGCGGGCGCCAAGCCGGTAGGAGGCCTCACGCAGCGCGCGGTAGGTGGCCTCGCCGACGATGCCGTCCACCAACAGACCACGATGCTGTTGAAAAGCCCGAACGGCACGGTCGAGCTCGTCGTCAAAGGCGTCGAGCGCAACATGTCTACCGGTGCTCAGGTCAGCGTCCGGGCTGTCCATCAGACCTAATGCGGCCAACGCTGCCCGGATCTCGGTGACTGCTCCGCCACGATCACCGCGACGCAGACTCGACATTCGGCCCCTCCATGCTGGTCTCCGGCCGTCTGCCGGACTAGCTAGCCAGCATTGTCTCAGACTTCGGCCACATACCGGAAAACGCCAGGCGTATCCGCGGTGGGCGTGGTGGCAGTTTTTTGGGCGTCAGAGCGCGTCGGAAAGCTCGCGTAGCAGTGCCGCCTTGCCCTTGGCGCCGACGATTCGCTTCACCGGCTGACCGTCCTTGAACAGGATCATGGTCGGGATCGACACCACCTGGAAATCACGTGCGGTGACCGGGTTGGCATCCACGTCGAGCTTGGCCACGCGCAGCTCACCGGCCTTCTCGCCGGCGATCTCCTCCAGGACGGGGGCAACCATCTTGCAGGGCCCGCACCAGGTGGCCCAGAAGTCCACCAGCACCGGGGTGCTGCTGCTCAGAACGTCGTTGGAGAACGAATCGTCGGTGACCGTAACTGTTGCGCTGTCCGCACTCATGGAGCTCTCCTGTCGTCGAAAACTGTTGGGGGTCAGCTGTTGTCAGCGAGCCAACGCTCGGTGTCGATGGCCGCTGAACAACCGCTGCCCGCGGCGGTGATGGCCTGGCGGTAGGTGTGGTCGACAAGGTCGCCGGCGGCAAAGACACCGTCGAGCGTGGTGGCCGTGGTACGGCCGTTCACCTTCACGTAGCCCTCGTCGTCGAGTTCTATCTGGCCTCGGACGAGCCCCGATCGCGGATCGTGACCGATCGCCACGAACACGCCGGTGACGTCGAGCTTGGATTCCTCACCGGTGACGGTGTTGCGCAGCCGCACCCCGGTCACCTTCGGATCGCCCTCGATCTGGGTGATCTCGGTGTTGGTCAGGAAGGTGATCTTCTCGTTGGCGCGGGCGCGTTCCAGCATGATCTTGGAGGCACGGAACTCGTCGCGGCGGTGCACCAGCGTGACCGAGCTGGCGAAGCGGGTGAGGAAGGTGGCCTCCTCCATCGCCGAGTCACCGCCGCCGACTACGACGATGTCCTGGTCACGGAAGAAGAAGCCGTCGCAGGTGGCGCAGGTGCTCACCCCCATGCCGGTCAGCGCCTCCTCACCGGGCACGCCGAGGTGGCGCGCCGCGGCGCCCATCGCCAGGATCACCGAGCGGGCCTGGTGGGTCTCGTCGCCGACGGTGACCGTCTTGACGGGGCCGGTGAGGTCGACGGCGTCGACATCCTCCATGCGCAGGTCGGCGCCGAAGCGCAGCGCCTGCTCCCGCATCTCGTCCATGAGCTCGGGGCCGGTGATGCCCTCGCGGAAGCCGGGGTAGTTCTCCACCTCGGTGGTGGTCATCAGCGCGCCGCCGAACTGCGTGCCCTCGAACACCAGCGGCTTGAGCTGGGCGCGGGCGGCGTAGATGGCCGCGGTGTAACCGGCCGGGCCGGAACCGATGATGATGACGTCGTGAACCGTCGCTGAGGTGGACATGTAGGCCTTTCTGCCGTTCTCGGCACGGGTTGCAACGTCAGCCTAGGCCGGATCTGTTCCCAGGCGAGCGCGTAGGTCACACTACGGACTTCTCACCGGGCGGTTGAGCACGGTCCGGGCCAGCAACCCGGCACGACCACCGTCGCAGTCGGCGGCCACGACGAGCGCGACAGCGGCAGACGGCGGTCCGTCCGCGGCCGGCAACAGCATCAGCACCCCGCGCCGGCCGGCGACGTCGTGTGGGCGGGCGCCCAGAATCTGCACCCCGGGCGGGTAACCGAGCGCTCGCAGGCACGCCGCGCGGTGCTGCGGGTCGGCCAGTGGGCCCAGGTCCGCCGGGGCCGACAGCAGTCCGAGGATCTGGGACTCGGGCAGGCCGATGTCGGTGCGCGGCGGTGACACGCTGATCCGGCCCACGCTGGTCAACGTCGACGTCGTCGTCGCCGGTGGCCGCAGCAACATCAGGCTGCCGATCACGATCGCCACCACGGCCGCGGCCGCCCCGGTGGCCGCAGCCAGCACCTTCCAGCGCCGGGTGCCCGCAGGCCCCGGCGCGGCCCGCAGTGCCTCGGACAGGCGGGCGCTGACCTCCTCGGGAACCTCCGGAGCTGACGCCGAATCGGTGCCGAGCGCACGCACCTCCCGGCGCACCCGGTCGAGGGCGGACAAGATCTCCCTGGCTTCGGGGCCGGCCTGCGGATCGGTGCGCACCCGCCGGCGCACCTGCGCGGCGGTGGCGTCGTCGAGCAGCCCGGCCTGCAGGTCCGCGAGCAGCTCAGCAGGAATCGGACCGTCCGACGGCACTCGGGGCGTGCTGCCGTTCATCGGCTTCAAAATACTGGAGCAGCCGGGCCAGCTTGGTCCTGGCGCGGGCGCACCGGCTCTTCACGGTGCCTTCGGCCACCCCCAGCAGCCGCGCGGTCTCGGCCACCGAGTAACCCTGCATGTCGACGGCCACCACGGCGGCGCGCTGCTCGAGCGGCAGCTGCATGAGTGCCCGTTCGATCATGATGGCGGTGTCCACGCGCGGGGCCGGGTCACCGGCGGGGTCACGCACGTGGCACAGGTGGCCGAGTTCGTAGAGAGCCGCGGCGGGCTGGGTGCGTGACCGGCGCACCCGGTCCAGGCAGGCGTTGACGACGATGCGGTAGAGCCAGCTGCTGACGGCCGAGTCATAGCGGAACGACGCGGCCGTGCGATGCGCCGACAACAACGCATCCTGTACCGCGTCGTCGGCATCCTCATGGTGCCGGCTGGTCAGAAACGCCAAGCGGCGCAGCTGACGATGGTGCCGGTGGACGAGTTCCTCGAAGGCATACCGGTCTCCGGCGACGTGGGCGGCGAGCAGTTCGGCGTCAGAGCGATCGGTCGCGTCGTGCTCCCGCATCTGCTCCACCGGCTTGCCGGTCCCCCCGAACCTTCCCACACGCTGAACTTAAACGCTGTCCGGTACCCACCTGGACACTTGTTTGCCCGCAGCGGCATAACCCCAGCTCACAGCGCCATGTGGGCTGTGGATGGGTTGTCAGGAGGCCGCTTTGATGGTGATCTCGGAGATATCCGTGCGACTCTTGCCGTCCACGGTGCCCAGCGTCGAGATCCACACCAACACGTAGGACGTCGACGAGGCCTTGTCCACCGAGATGGTGTTGGAGCCGGGCTTCAGCGGGGTCGCCGGGGTCAGCTCGGTGGTGTCGGACAGCGACGACGGGGAGGCCGACTTCGCCGAGCGGATCTGCACCGACGTGCCGGTGCTGGTGACGTTGAGGGTGACCGAACCGATCACCGTCGGCTCGGGCAACTGCAGCATGAGCCCGACACCGTTCTTGAAGCCCGGGAACGGGGCCGGATCGGAGTACGTGTCGGTGGACCACGCGGTGCTGGAGTTCCCGTCGATGGCCTGCCCGGCGGTGGCCGGTGAATCGGCCTCGCCCTCGGGTGAAAAGACCGTCGCCCGAACGGGTTTCACGGTGCTTCCGGCAGCGGCCGAGGAACTGTCCGGGCTTTCCTCACTGCTCGCCGAGGGGGCATTCAGGCCGAGTTCGTCGCGGTTGAGGCCGCCGCCCACATCACCGAAGATGCGGTTGAGGATCGAGGCCAGCACCAGCAGCGCCACCAGGATGACGGCCGCGGCCACGCTGACCCCGATGATCAGGCCCTTGCGCCGCCGGGCCTCGGCGGCCTCGTGCTCCTCCGGGGTCTCGTGCGCGCGGACCGGGGCGGCCGGGGGCGGGGCCTCCTCGAACGAACCCATCAACTCGGTCCGGTCGGCGATCGCGGTGGCCTGCTGCAGCAGGTTCAAAAGGGTTGGGGCGCTGCGAATTCCACCACCGGGCTGGACAGCACGGGCGGCGGCAGCCGAGATCTGGAACGGGATGTCGCGATCCACCGCGCGCGGTTCGACCGGCTGCCCGGCCTGATCCAGGGCCGCCGGTTCCAGGCCACTGCGCGACCCCGATTCCTTCAGCGGCCAGCGATTGACCAGCAGTGCGTACAGTGCGGCACCGATGCCACGGATGTCGTCGTCGGGCGTAGCGTCCGGCATGGTGGCCGGGAAGGCAAGCGCCACATCGCCTTCGATGCTGACTCGAACCCGGCTCGGATGATCGATGGACAGGGCCACGCCGGCTCGGTGGGCCGCCTCGGCAGCCGCGGCCAGCGACTGGATGGCCCGGGCCCCACCGACGGGGGAGGGCGACGTGTCGGCCACCTCGGCCAGTGAACCGCCGCGGATCCACTCCGAGACGATCAGCCCACCCGAGCCACTGTGCGCCACATCCAGCACCCGGGCGATGCCGGGGACGTCGATGCGGCTGAGTTTGAGGGTGCGCGAAAGGATTTCCTGCACTTGCGCGTCGGACATGGTGGCGTCCGGGTCGACGAAGGTCAACGCCACCTGGCGATCCAGTGCGGTGTCGAGGGCCTGCCAGAACTGCAGGTGCGGTGGGCCGCCGTGGAACACCAGCAACCGGTAGCGCCCGTCGGCGATCGTCGCCCCGGGGATCAGGTGCACATCGTCGTCTTCCGGCTCCAACGCGGCCTCGCGCGGCGCGGCGAACGAGATGGGTTCGCGGGTCGGGTCACCACCGAAGTCGGTGACCGGGCGAGCTGTTCCGTTCGACCGGCCGCCGGGCTCGGAAGAGATCACCGACGTGGCGCCCTCCTCGGACGACGTGGTCGACGGTTCCTCCGGCGCGACGTCCGGCTCGAACTCGTCGGGCTGGAAATCGTCGGCACTCGGCCGCGGCAGCTTCGTCGTCTCGCTCGTCATCTCGGAGGTGGAGGTGGCGTTCCGTGCCGAGCCGTCCGCAGATTCGTCGGTCACCGGTGATCCTTTCCGCATCCCCACCCCGGCAACACCCGCCGGGGTCCCGCCTCCGGCGGCTGCCGGGCTTGACGGCCACCGATCAGGAGAAGAATTCCTCTGATCAGGGTACGTGACGGGCGCCGCAGGGTGCGGCGCGACGGGCGGCGTAATTGTTTGCACGGCTACCGTTCCGGTCGCCGAGGGGGTGGCTTGGCCCCGTCCCAGTCGACGGCGCACGAGCGCCAGCACCGACTGGGCTTCGGGAACACGGGCCGCGAGCATGACACCGGCGATGATCGGCAGCATGATCAGCCCCAGCACGAGCAGGCGCAGGATCGAGCCCCCGGCGCCGCCATGCGTGGTCAGTGACTCCAGGCCCAGCAGCTGATCGGCCGTGTGCGCCACCAGACTGGCGAGCAGCGAGCCCGCCAGTGTCACCAGGATCGTGCGGATCACGGTGTCACGCAGCATCCGCCCACCGCGGGGACGCAGGTTGGACTTCAACAGCAGATGCCCCACCACCGCGCCGGCGAGGAATCCCAGGCCGTTGGCCAGGCCGAGGTATCCGGCCACCATGTTGGCGTTGTCGGTCAGATGTGGCACCGCAACGGAGGCGACGATCTTGACGGTGGTGATCACCACGATGATGAAGATCGGGGTCCACGGCTTTTCGCGCGCGTAGAACACCCGCAGCTGCAGCAGCACGAGCGCATAGGGAATGAGCGTGAACGACGAGAGGGTGATCGCCATCCCCAGGTAACCCGCGTCCGAGGCGCTGAAGTTGCCGTAGGCGAACAGCGCGCTGCCGATCGCCGGGCCGCCGACGGTCATCATCGCCACGACCGGGATGAGTGTCACCATGGTCAGCCGGGTGGCCAGGGAGAAATCGTCGAGCACGGCGGGCACGTTGTCGGCCGCGGCGTTGCGGCTCAACCGCGGCATCACCACGGTGAGCACCGTGACGCCGATCATCCCGAACGGCAACATCAACACCAGCCAGGTGTAGTTGTAGATGGCCGGCCCGGTGTCGGCCGCGCCGCTGGCGATCTGGTTGCCGACGATCAGGCCGACCTGGCTGATCAGCACGTAGAGCACCATCGCCGCGGCCATGGCGCCGAACTTCTTGAGCCGGGCGTCGATTCCCCACAGCGGGCGCAAGCTGACCCGTTCGGCCCGGATCGCCACGAACAGCACCGCGGCCTGGGCGACCACGCCCAGCGTGGTGCCGATGCCCAGGACCAACAGCTTGGCCGTGCCCATGTGCGGCGGATCGATCGAGAACTCACCGGGCACCAGGACGAAAACTCCCAGCGTCACGATCGCCACCACGTTGTTGACCACCGGGGCCCACGCCGGCGGTCCGAACACGTTGCGGGTGTTGAGGATCGCCATGAAGACCGACGACAACCCGTAGAACAGCACCTGCGGCAACAGCAGGTAGGCGAACGCGGTGGTCAGCGGATTGTTGACCTTCGGGTCACTGCCCAGCATGAGCCGCACCAACAGCGGCGCACACAGCACCGACAGCACGGTGGTGACCAGCAGCAGCGTGGTGGCCAGCGTCACCAGCCGACGGATGAAGGCGGTGCCACCGTCGGCGTCGTCACGTTCGGCGCGGGCCAGCACCGGAACGAAGATCGCGGTGAAGGTGGCTTCCAGAACCAACGCGGCCACCATGTTGGGCAGTTGGTTGGCCACCGAGAACGAACTGGTCAGCGCCCCGCCGAGCAGGGCCATCAGCAGCACGAACCGGAAGAAGCCGGTGATGCGTGAGATCAGGGTGGCAAAGGCCATGCCCCACGACCGGGACACCACCGCGGCGTCGGACAGTTCGGCGCGCCCGGCCGGTCGGGCCGGGCCGGTGGCGTGCGGAATCCGCGGCGGGCCCGGCCGGCGGGCCGGGTGCTGGTCGGGCGAGGTCATCGAGACCGGTCCGAACTGCTCGGGTGCGGTGCGTCGGCGTCGGCGTCGTTGTTGAACGCCATGGCGACGTCGAGCGGGTCGGGATGCTCGCCCGGCGGGATGAGGTCAGCCCGGTCGGGCTGGCCGCGGAAGCGGTGCCACAGCCGGCGCCCGGCGAGGGCCACGAGCACGGCGGCGGCCGAGAGCGTGATGAAGAACAACACTTTGCCGTAGGCGTTGGAGTGCACCGACAACCGCACCGGCTCGCCCAGGGTCAGGCCATCGGGGGTCTGCAGGTTGACGTCCACGGCGACACGTTGGGTGAAGTGCACCTCGATCGGCACCCGCAGCGGCAGGTAGCCGGGCGGCAGCACGATCTCACCCATGTCGGTGACGGTCATGCCGGGCGGCGCGTCGACGTGCAGCCGGACCCGCACCGGCACCGGCAGGTCGTTGCGCAGCGCCAGTGGCAACGGACTGCGCTCGGTGGCCAGGGTGTAGGCGCCGCCCGGGTTGACGATCGTCACCGCGCCGAACATGTCGTTCACACTGCGGTTGACGGCGCCCAGCCGCTGTTC
>NZ_LZJD01000075.1:0-528 GCF_001666875.1 Mycobacterium sp. E802 | reverse complement strand
GGGCGAGCCCTTCCGGACGCGGCGTGAGGCGTTGGTCGAGGCGGTCAAGGAGAACCAGGCTCGGTGTCACGTCACCCGCACCACCACCGACCCCGAGCTCGGTGCCCAGTGGTTGCAGACGTTCGAGGGCGCGGGCTTGGACGGGGTGATCGCCAAGCGGCTCGACGGGCCATACCTGCCGGACAAACGCGTCATGTTCAAGATCAAACACGAGCGGACCGCCGACTGCGTGGTCGCCGGCTACCGCGTCCACAAATCCGCGGACGACGCCGTCGGCTCGCTGTTGCTCGGGCTCTACACCGACGACGGTGAGCTGGCCTCCGTCGGCGTCATCGGGGCGTTTCCGATGGCGACCCGGCGCAAGCTGTTCACCGAATTGCAGCCGCTGGTAACGAGTTTCGAGCATCATCCATGGAACTGGGCCGCGCAGGTGGCCGCCGACCCGGATGCGGCCCGCAGATATGGCGGCGGCTCACGCTGGAACGCCGGCAAGGATTTGTCGTTCGTACCGCTGCGACCCGAACGGGT